>DASZWG010000195.1:0-2865 GCA_035546675.1 Mucilaginibacter sp.
GCCGGACTGGAAGCCGACATCAAAGCCACTTACGATTGGCTGGCAGCGCAGGGAAACGTGGATATGAACCGGGTGTATTGCGTGGGCTATTGTATGGGCGGCAGGGTATCGTTCATCACCAATTCCATACTGCCTGTAAAGGCGGCCGCCTCCTATTACGGCAGCGGGATAGACAGCATGACCGAACGATGCGCCGATTTGCACGGCAAGCAGCTTTTCTACTGGGGCGGATTGGATAAACACATCAAATCGGAAAATATTCACACCACGCTTAAAGCAATGGAAGCCGCCGGAAAGGATTTTATCAACGTAAAGATATCCTATGCCGACCACGGTTTTAACTGCGACGAACGCGCAAGCTACAACCAGGCCGCATCCGAAGAAGCCTGGGCGCTTACGCTTGCTTTCTTTGCGAATAGTTAATATTAAAACCTTACATTAGGTTAAAATATGTCAGACATAAATTACCGATCCGGATTTGACCACGTACACAACTTTGATCATACTGAGCGGACTGGTAATTTTTTCGTACCTGTTCGATCTTATTGCGGGTAAAATAAAGATACCTTCGGTATTGCTGCTGCTTTTCCTGGGCATCGCCATTAAGCAAACAGTCGATTATTTCGGCTTCAAAACCTATGATTTCACGCTGATATTGCCGGCACTCGGTACACTGGGCCTGATCCTGATCGTTTTTGAGGGATCGCTCGAGCTCAAATACAGCCAGGAAAAGAACAGTATTATTCGCAAAACCTTTTTTTCGGCGCTTATCATCCTGCTCGTCACCTGCGCTTCGGTTACCGCTATTATTTATTACCTGAGCGGAGAGGATATTTACCGGTGTTTTCTGAACGCTATACCCTTTTGCGTGGTCAGCTCATCCATAGCCATACCCTCATCAACCGGTATCAGTAAACAAAAGCGTGAATTCATCATTTATGAATCCTCGTTTTCCGACATACTGGCGATCGTTCTCTTCAATTTTGCCATCAGTAACCAGAATTTCAATGTATCGGCATTCGCCGGGCTTGGGCTGGAACTGATCACCATTCTTTTATTTGCAGCAGCATCCTGTGTGCTTTTACTTTACCTGATCGGTCATATCACCCATCACATCAAGTTTTTCCTGATCATTTCCCTCATTATCCTGGTCTATGCTGTCGGACAGACATATCATCTTTCTGCGCTCATTGTAGTACTATCGCTCGGCCTGTTCCTGAACAATGCCGGGCAGATCAGGTCGCCCTGGTTCCGCAAACACTTTTTATACCCGGCCTATGGTTTCGATTTGAGGCAACTATTGCAGCTCTCGGCCGAAAGCGCATTCCTGCTGCGAACATTCTTCTTCGTGCTATTTGGCTTTTCGATGGATATTTACCAGTTGCAGAGATGGACCATACTGGCAACAGGCGGAGGGATATTAGCAGCCGTCTACATCATCCGGTTCCTTTACATCAAATTGGTGTCGAAGATAGAGCTGATGCCCGAACTGGTGCTTGTCCCCCGCGGACTGATCAGCGTGCTGCTTTATTACAATCTGCCAAAAGAATTAAGAATAAAAGGTGTCGAGACAGGGCTCTTGTTTGTAGTGATCCTGGGAACGAGCCTCATCATGAGCCTGGGACTGATGATGAGCAAGGGGCGTGAGCGGAGCGAAAAAGTGAACTTCGATTAATCTGTCTGCTTTTCTTTCTTTACCAGTAATACCTCATCATTTTCCAGCGGCAAATAGCCGTACTCGTAGCAGAAATGATAGGTTTTACCATTTTGCGTCTGGTACCGGCTGGTAAAATATTCGAAGTTGAATCCCCGTGCAGCCATCTTCTGCCTTGTGGTTTTGGTTTTACCGGATGGGTTCAGCTCTTCCATCACACGGCGGTTGCGACGCAAAATATTGTTGATGTTGCGCACCAGGTTCGAACTGCTGCTGTTCAACTGGTTATTGTAATTGTTCCGGCACTGATCATTGCAGAATTTTTTATCGGCCCTGCCGTGCAGAACCTCACCGCAATCCAGGCAATATCTTTCGTTGCTCATTTGCTGTAAAGTTAAGCAAAAATATTCCGTTTACAAACGCTTACAAACGGAAATTGTCGATTATAATCACTTATTAACCGAATACGTTTTTGACCCGTTTGCAATTTTGTCCCAACGAAAAAGAAAACGAAAATTAAAAGTTTAGAAAAAAATGAACACACTAAAAAACAGCGTCCGCCTGGTTGGCAATCTGGGTATGGATCCAGAAGTAAAGAGTTTTGAAAATAACCGAAAACTGGCCAAGCTTTCGCTGGCCACTAATGAAACGTACAAAAACGACAAAGGCGACCGCGTGACGGATACGCAATGGCATAACCTGGTGCTGTGGGGAAACCAGGCCAGCCTGGCCGAAGACCTGCTGAAAAAAGGCGACGAAATAGCCATAGAAGGTAAACTGGCCAGCAGAAGTTATGTAGACAAAGACGGCAATAAGAAATACGTTACTGAGGTAGTCGTGAATGAATTCCTGAAGGTCGGCGCCCGTAAATAAGAAATACATACCTAAACCAAATCACGAAAGCAGGTTGCTCCAAACACAGGAGTGCCTGCTTTTATACGGCAAAATTTGATTATATTTGTTATGCATTCAGAAGCAAAAGAAACCGCCCGGCTGTATGCAACGCTGACCGACAAATTGGGCAGCGAAACAGCGGAGGCTATGTTTAAGTATATCGACGCCAAAACGGAACGGTCTGTGGAAGTATCCATCAAATCATTAGCTACAAAAGACGACCTGGCGGCGACTAAGGAAGATCTCCGAAAGGAAATTGGCGTTGTAAAGAATGACCTTGCCCTGTTTAAAGACGATCTCCGAAAGGAAATCAGTAT
>DASZWG010000196.1:0-4822 GCA_035546675.1 Mucilaginibacter sp.
TGCCCAGCGCCGTGATCACCACATCGGCAAGTTCGTAGTTCGAAGCCGGTAATTTGAAATCGACCGTTGTGGTGCTACCCAGGTCGATAGTTTCGGTAACGTCGCCATATCCTATTGCGGATACCTGCACCAGGTACTTGCCCGAGGGCAGATCCTTTAATTCATACGCGCCGTTTGCGTCGGTGCTGGTGCCGGTGTTAAGGTCGGGTATGGTAATGGTGGCGCCCGCTATGGGCTTCCCGGTGGTTTTATCGGTTATTTTGCCCGTTATCCTGCCGTCGAAAGGCGGGGCGGCTTTAGCCGATGTGCAAACCAGTAAAAATATAAGGTAAAGCAGCACTACACTGCCTGATCGTGTTTTCATAAAAATCAGATTGGTACATGATAAAATACCCGGACTTCCCCTTTACAGGCAAGCCGGTTCAAAAAAAATAAAGGGAATAAAAGGGAATTACCCTAACTGGGGAGGGCGGAAGATGGTGGTATGACCGTCGGGTAACTGGATGCGGTTGTTGGGAACAACCAGTACCGCGATCACATGGGTGAAGAATTTCACCTGTTTTACAGGTTCGAAGAACGACTCCTGCATCAGGTTCTTTTGGTTTTCGCGCTCATTGGCGGCTTGCTTTTGCTCAGCCTGTTTGAGCTTTTTCATCAGGTAACACTTACCGTTGCAGTGCATCCACGGCTTATTGCGGTTGATGCAGAGGTATTCGGCAATGTATTTCCTGTTCATTTCGAAGCCGGCGTACACAAAGAAGCGCGAAAAGCTGCTGCTCATAAAGCAAACTATCAGCAGCAGGGCTGTGATCCTGTACTTCATGCCGCAAAGGTAGGCCTGAATTTTTGATTTGCAACATTTCAGGGGCCGAAATAATGCACTTGCTCAAAAGCACACTTTGTAAATACCAACCTGGTGCAAGACAAATAAAAAGCCCCTTCCCCATGTTTTGGGAAAGAGGCTTTCGGTCAGTTCCTGTTACTGGTCCTCGCGTTTAAGGGTCAGATGGAATTTGCCGCCGTTTTCTTCAAAATTCAACGATACTGAATCGCCCTGGGCAATGTAGCTTCCGTTTACCGGGATGACGTTACCTTCCGGATCGGTAACTTTAAATGTAAAATCATTGCCATTCACCTTACCGTTCTCGATCGTCAGCGGGTCGCCGTCGGCCTGTGCGGTACCGGTAAGCGTATCGCGGTCCACATTAAAAACGAGGTGTATGTCGTGATCATTACCGTCGGGGTCTTTCAATGATCCCTTCCATTTACCCGACAGGCCGGAAATTACCGCAAAAGCGATAGCCGCGAGGCCCATTAACGCTACGGTTAGTAAAGTCTTTTTTCTCATGGTTTGTGGTTTAGGGTATAAGATGCGGAATTTGCGTAAGATGTTACAGGTCAGGCGCTTTTTTGACAAAAAAACCCCTCCGTCAATTACTGGCGAAAGGGCATTCTATGAAAACTATGGTATATGGTTTCTGTTTATTGACCAGCAGCACGCTTCAGGGTGGTGTGCATCTTCATACCCTGGTAATCGAGATTCATGCTGATCGAATCGCCATCGGCGAAATATTTACCGGTGTGGCCTACGGAAACGCCGTTCACATCGATAGCAAATGAAAGGCTGTCGCCGCTCATCTTTCCGTTTTGTATGTCTACGGTTCCCTGCATAGATTGTGCCGTACCGGTCAGTTTGCCGCTGTCGGTCTTAAAGGTATAGCTCAATGGGTAATCGTTCCCGTCGGGGGCAGTTACGGTTCCCTTCCAGTCACCGGCTACACCCGCGAACATGGCGTAACCTGCTGCAAAAATGCAAACGAGCGCTACTGTGATAAGTAATTTTCTTTTCATGGTTTGCTGATAGTTGATCGATTGTTTGGTTTTATACTAAGACAACGGCTTATACCTTATGTTACAAATCATTAGCCGAAAAATTTACAGCGGGTTATTTACCGTCGGCAGCGCGTTTCAGCGTGGTGTGGAACTTCATGCCCTGGAAATCGATGCCCAGGCCTATCGAGTCGCCCTCGGCGAAATACCTGCCCGAATTAAGCACTTTAGTGCCGTTCACGTCAACGCTGAACCAAAGACTGTCGTCCTTCACTTTTCCTTCGGTGATGTCGATGGATCCCTGCGGGGACTCGACCGTACCCGTCAGCTTGCCGCTGTCGGCCTTAAAAGTGTAGTTAAGCTGAAATTCGTTTCCGTCGGGCGATTTGAGCGTGGCGGTCCACTTGCCGTTCATATCGGCAAACCAGGCAAAAGCTGCCGTGGCACAGATCAGCAGCGCTGATGCGATGAATAATTTTCTTTTCATGGCTTGTTGGTTAAATGGTTTATTTATTGATAAATATAGAATTATTCGCGGTAAAAAAAAGCCCCCCGAAATAAAACGGAAGGGCTTTTTTACTATGAACTGTTTGGGTTGAATGTTTACTTGGTTGTATCGCGCACCAATGTAGTGTGCACCATTGCGCCGCCGCCGAAATCAATATCGACACCGCACGAATCGGCATAAATTTTACCCTTGTGCGGATAATCGTTGCCATCTACGGTCACCTTGAAGGTAAAAGCGGTATCCCCCATTATCTTGCCATTATCTATCGTCACTTCCCCTTCCGGCGACTCGGCAGTGCCGGTCAGCGTATCGCCTTTGGCTACAAAGTTGTAGGTAACCTGTATTTCGTTACCATCGGGCGTTTTGATGGTACCTTTCCACTTGCCGGATAGTCCATCGGCAACAGCCATCACAAAGATCGTGCAGGCCAGCAATGCACCTGTAATAAGTAGTTTTCTCTTCATAAAAGTTGGGTTCGGTTTGGAAGTACTAAATGTAAGATTTTTATTACAAAAGCAAAATAAACCCCTTATTAAGTTTTCAACAGGGTTTTTAAGTTAAAAATTCAAAAACGGCCTCTTCTTAGGTAGATAAAGAGAGCGCTGTCCCGCTGTCCCGGCTATCCCGGTTGGCAGCTACCGAAACGATTGGGACATGCGTTACAACACGTAATTTTACTTTGCCGTTACCGGAATTATGCCGCATTGGCATAGCTTTGGTTCATTGCGAACTATGGAAAAAATGAAAATAGAAATATGGTCGGATGTGATGTGTCCGTTCTGCTATATCGGTAAGCGCCGGTTCGAATCGGCTATGGCAGCCTTTGAGCATCGCGACCAGGTGGAAGTAGAGTGGAAAAGCTTCCAGCTAAACCCTTACATGCAAACTGACCCGGGTATGAATATCAACCGGTACCTGGCCGAAAACAAGGGCTGGACGCTGGATTATGCACGCCGAATGAACAACCATGTTACCGAAATGGCAGCCGGTGAGGGATTGAAATACGACTTTGACAGGGCCGTGGTTGCCAACAGTTTTAATGCTCACCGCATGGCGCACCTGTCCAAAAAGCATGGTTTGGGCGAAGCTGCCGAAGAGGCCCTGTTCAGGGCCTACTTTACCGAAGGAAAGAACATAGACGATAAAGAAACCCTGACCGGAATTGCTGCCTCGATCGGTTTGGACAAGGCCGAAACGAAGCAGGCGCTGGAAAGCGACGCCTTTGCCGATGAGGTGAAACATGATATAGCCGAGGCGCAATACCTGGGAATACAGGGCGTGCCTTTCTTCGTGATGAACCGCAAGTACGGGGTATCGGGCGCACAGGCCGTACCCGTGTTTACCGAAACACTCGAAACATCCTTCGCCGAATGGCAGCAGGAGAACAGCAAACCCGATCTGTCGGTGATTGAAGGTGAAAGCTGCTCGCCCGACGGTAACTGCGGGTAACCCGTTTTATTTTTGCTTTTTATCTATATTGTCTTACATTTGTATTACTTAGTGTAAATAATACACTAAGTAATTTTGAAAGCAAATGGAGGTCGTATTGCCAAAAGCTGCCGCATCCCGCCTCGCTCTGCGCATAGCTGTAGGGGCCATGTTTTTTATGGCCGGGCTTTGTTTTGCGAGCTGGGCATCGCGTATACCGGCCATTCAGCAGTCGCTGCACCTTTCAGAAACGGCTTTGGGTGGCGTGTTGCTGGCCATACCCACCGGCCTCATGTGCTCGCTGCCCTTTACCGGGTGGGTCATTACCAAAATAGGCAGCCGCAGGCTGCTCATCATATCCATTATCGCCTACGGTTTCCTGCTGGTTGGCCTTGGCGCAGCAAGGAACGTATACGAGCTGGTGGCCTGCCTGTGGTGCTTCGGCTTTGCGGGCAATGCCGCAAATATTGCGGTCAATACGCAGGCGGTCGCTGCCGAAAAGCTGTACCAGCGGCCCATCATGGCTTCATTTCACGGTATCTGGAGCATGGCCGGTTTCACCGGGGCGGGCATTGGTATTTTCATGATCAGCGAAAAGATCATCCCCCTTTATCATTTTATCGCCATCCTGGCAGTGGTCATCACCGTGATCATCGTCAGCTCGCGCAACCTGGAAGACGACAGCGGTAAAACGGCAGCAAGTGAAACTATGGTGCTATCTATCCGTGAAAGGCTCAGGCTGATGCTGCCGCTGCTCAAACTGGGCATCATCGCTTTTTGCTCGATGATCTGCGAAGGGACCATGTTCGACTGGAGCGGGGTCTACTTCAAAAAGGTGATCCTTGCGCAGGGCGGCTGGATAGATGCAGGTTATTTCGCCTTTATGTGCACAATGGCGCTGGGCCGCTTTACTGCCGACTGGTTTGCACATCGTTACGGACTGAAACGCACATTACAATTCAGCGGATCGCTGACTGCCACGGGACTTGTGGTTGCGGTCGCATTCCCGCATTTGCTGACCGCTATACTGGGATTTATGCTTGTCGGCATCGGTGT
>DASZWG010000197.1:0-6792 GCA_035546675.1 Mucilaginibacter sp.
GGTACAGGTTACGTATCAGGATTAACTAATAGTTAGCCGCTAAATTAACCATTTGCCGGAAAAACATTGGCATCAAAATTTAAAACGCTCATATTCAACTTATTAATTGAAAAAACATTGCATTAAAAAAAGAATTTTGAAAAATATTTTACTTACCTATTGCAACGTACGTTTTAAATACATACCTTTGACTCATGATAATGAAAAAAGAAGCGGCCCAGGAAATAATCCCGACTAAAACCGAGATGGATGTACTGCAAGTTTTATGGCAGTACGGACCATCCACGGTAAGGTTCGTACACGATAAGCTGAATGAACAGAAAGAGGCCGTAATATATACAAGTACCCTGAAGCTGATGCAGGTGATGAAAGAAAAAGGTATGCTCGATCGCGACGAAAGCCAAATGAAACACGTCTATAGCGCAGTGCTGAAAGAAGACAGGGTAAAAGGCAATATGCTCGGCAAATTTGTCGATGCCATGTATAACGGATCGCCGAGCAGCCTCATGGTAGCCCTGCTGGGTAATGACAAAACATCAGCAGAAGAGCTTCAAAAAATAAAAGACCTGGTCAATAAATTAGAAAAATAAGAAGATGAACATGTCAGGAAGCGGCTTCGAACAACATTTTATCCGGTCATTTAGCTGGATGCTGCTCCATTCGCTGTGGCAGGGTTTGGTGCTGGCTTTGGTTACCGCTTTTATACTCATGCTGGCTAAAAGATCTTCTGCTGTATTGCGATATAAACTGGTGCTGGCGCAACTGCTGCTGTTCGTGCTGGCCTGCTTCGCTACCTTTGCCTGGGAGTGGAACCGCTACCCACTCGAAAGTGTTGTTAACCCTCTTGCAGGCACGATTAAAGCCGCACAACTGCCCATCAATTTTAGCCCGGACGGGATCAGGAACTTTTCCCATCAGTGCATCACCTATTTTACGGCTAATGCTCCGATAATCGTATTGCTGTGGCTGCTGTTCTTTATACTGCGTTCTATTCGCATGCTTGGAGGGCTTGTTTATATCCACCGGGCACGGTATCGTTTTCTTTATAGTCCCCCCGCCGAATGGAAAGCAAAAACTGAAAGGCTATGCCTTGGCCTGCAATTAAAAAGCGCCGTCAGTTTGTTTGAGTCGGGCTATGTAAAAGCACCGATGGTCATCGGCCATCTGAAACCGGTTATCCTGGTACCTGTTGGTCTGCTCGCTGGTTTACCTGCTGCACAGGTTGAAGCTGTACTATTGCACGAACTGGCCCACATCCGTCGCCATGATTATGTGGTGAACTTGCTGCAAACTATCGCAGAAACAGTGTTTTTCTTTAACCCGGGATTGTTATGGATATCTTCGTTATTGCGTGATGAACGCGAAAATTGCTGCGACGATATTGCCCTGGAACAAACCGGCAACAAACGGGAATTTGTGCAGGCGCTGATCAGCTTTAAGGAACACTCGCTGTACGGTACAAACTACCAGGTAGCTTTCCCCGGCAAAAAAAATCACTTGCTTAACCGGGTGAGCCGTATTCTGAATGGTAAAAACAGGGGATTTGGCCGGGCTGAAAAAGGCTTCTTTATTGCCGGCACATTTATTATTGCGATCATGATCGCTACTGCAGCTTTAGCCCAGATCCATACCGTTAGTTTGGCTGCAACAGCCAGCAGGCACAAAATAAGGGCAACTACAACTGTTGTTCCGACGCCAAAATTTGCTGACAGCAAATTTTCACGCCATGCTCGTAAACCACTGCTCACCTCGCGGTCAATAACGCTGGAACAACCGATGCCCGTTGCAATCGCCTCCATCTCATCACCATCGTCTTCAATGAACCGGGATGAGCAATCCGGCCAGGTAGCGACGTTACCAGATCAGCAATTGACTCAACAGGAGCAAAAGCATGGTAATATAAACACCGGGGAGCAGGTGAGATACGACGAGTTGCAAGCTAAGAAGGACCAGGAACAGGCGCGTAAAGATCAGCAGCAGGCGAAGCTTGACCTGGAACAGGCGATGCATGATGAAGAGCAAGCCATTCGTAATCAGGAACAGGAAAACCGCAACCGGCAGCAGGCGGAACTAAACAAGATTCAGTCGAAAAAAAATGCTGAGCAGGATCAGCGCAACCTGGAGTAGGAGAAACGTAACACCGAACAGGCCTTACGAAACCAGGAACAGGCAAAACTGAACGCCTTGCAGGCAAAAAGAAACCAGGAACAAGCAGTAAAAAACAGTCAGGCAAACATACAGGAATAAACCGATTATCATAGCTGCCGCATAGGGAAATGCGCATTCACCATAATGTGCGGCAAATCTTAAGTCACCAATTCAATTTTTTAAAATCCGCATAAGGACGGATAGCTAAAGTATTGTCCAAATTCTAAAGATCAACAACATGAAAAAGATATGTACCAAAATCAGCATCTGCCTGCTGATAGCAATAGCCGCCATTACCGCTAAAGCACAAACAACCACCAGGCCCAAGACGGCGGATAATAATGAGTTACGCATGATCAATGATTTCAGTCGCGATGAAAATGGCCAGCGTGTAGAAAAAGTAGAATCCGAACTGAATGATAAGCTTTACAGGATAACGCTTGTGGATGAAAAAATGACTGAGTTAACTGTTGACGGCGAAAAAATACCCGCGGCCGACTGGGGAAAATACAACGATGCCGTATCGGTCATCCGGCAGGAAATGAAGGAGCAGGCCAAACGAAACGCCGAACAGGAAGTGCGCAACAAAGAACAGGAGAAACGAAATGCCGAACAAGCCCTGCTGAATGAAGAACAGGCAAAGAAAAACGCTGAGCAGGCTGTGCGCAACCAGGAGCAGGAGAAACGAAACGCCGAGCAGGTAATGCGTAACAAGGAACAGGAAAAAAGGAATGCTGAACAGGCCCAAAGGAACGAGTTGCAGGCTAAGAAAAACGAAGAACAGGCCAGGGCCAACGCGCAAATGATCAAAGAAATGACCGAAGACCTGGTAAACGACAAGATCATCCCGGACACCGGCGGCCTGCGCGAAATGAAGCTGAACGAATTTGGCATGAGCGTAAATGGTGTGAAACAACCCGATAATGTGTTCAAAAAATACAGGGACAAATACGGCAAATTCTACCAGGGCGATTTCAGCTATTCAAGGGATGGTTTTGTAACCGGCAACTAAGGTTACAAGAAGAACAGGAATTTTCAAGGCGATCAATTTTAAACCTTCAGCAAGATGGTAGGCTATTGTATTGCAATATTTTTAACACTATGTATCACTTTTTTAATATTAAAGTCAGACAAAAGATGAAAACAAATCAGTTTATAGGCAGTGTGTTGCTGATAGCAGCACTGGCCATAACCATAAGCGCCAAAGCGCAGAATGACAACGCGAAAAATAAGGCTTACGCGGACAGGTATAATAACTCAGATGTGATCGTGAGTTCGGCGCCGGGACATGTGCGTGAACACATCGCCACCAACTGGAAGGGCAAATATTACGAGATGATGTTGCTCAATAACCAGATGACCGACTTTTATGTGGAAGGAGAAAAGATACCTGAAGCAAAATGGGGCGAATACAAGGACATTATTGCCGGTATACGCGAGCAATTGCGCAAGGATAAGATACAGGCAAAAAAAGACCAGGAGCAGGCTATGCGCGATGAAGAACAGGCCAAACGTGACCAGGAGCAAGCGAAGCTGGACCAGGAACAGGCGCGCAAAGACCAGGAAGAGGCACGGCGTGACCAGCAACAAGCCGTGCATGACCAGGAGCAGGCACAGCGAGATCAGATACAGGCCAGGAAAGACCAGGAACAAGCAGAGGAAGATCAGCGGATGATGAAACAAATGATATCCGACCTGGTAAGCGACAAGATCATCCCGGATGCGGATAGCCTGCATGATCTTACCATAAACGAAGAAGAAATGACCGTGAATGGGATAAAACAACCTGAAGATGTGTTCAAAAAATACCGCGATAAATATCCGCGTTTTTCCAAAGGCAGCTTTTCATACGGCAATTCGGGCAATTCCCAAAGTATACACCTGAGCAGTGACAACGATAAATGAGTTTTCTTTGTTCATTCTTCAAAACCGTATTGTTCAGAAAAATATACAGCATTTTAAGCCTGATCGCCGTTTTTAGCCTATTTAAAACGATTGCATAAAGTGGCACAAAATTTTCAATAGGATAAACAACTAACTAAAACTATGAAAGCCATGAAAAACTCAACTGGAACCACCGCGATAATGAATAAACTCGACCAGGAATTGAAAGCATTATTGAAAGAAGATTTGAAAAGATTCAGGACAAATCAATCCAAAAACAACCAGGACACCCTCAAGCAATTGATGGCAGCCTGACAACATATACCATCTGCCATTTTTGAAAAGCGGGGCCGCATGATCAGTTCATGCGGCCTTTTTTATGATTATTGCGCTACCCAAGCGGCATATAGACATAAAAGGTGGAACCTTTACCTGCAGCGCTTTCGAAGGCAATACGCCCGCCCTGCTGCTCGGTAAATTCCTTACAAAGGATCAATCCCAAACCAACGCCCTTTTCTTTTCCGGTGCCAAACGATGGTTTCGTCTTCAGGGTAAAGATGTCCGCCTGCTGTTCGGGCGTCATGCCACGCCCGTTATCCTTTATGCTGATCTTGCATTCGTTCAGCACAACCTCCGCCCTGATCACGACCTTTCCTCCCGCGGGAGTGAATTTTATTGCGTTACTCACCAGGTTGCGTACGACTAACTGCAACATATCGTTATCAGCCACCACAATAATGTCCGGTGCGATATCGTAATTCAGCGTAATATCTTTTTTACCTGCCAGCATACGCTCCATCTCCAGCGTATTCTTCAATGTATCCAGCAGATTCAGGTCGCCCAGCTTAACAGTTACTCCATCCATCTGTGCCTTCGACCATATCAGCAGCTTTGAGAGCATGCCCAGGGTGCTTTCCGTAACGCGAAGCAGATCGCTTTCCACCACCTCACGCTCCTCACGGTCCAGACCATATTCGCTTACCAGCTCCAGGTAATTCTGGATATTACTGAGCGGACCGCGCAGGTCGTGAGCGATAATGGACATCAGCTTGTTCTTTTCCGAATTAATGCTTTCCAGTTGCCTGTTTTGTGAAAGGATATATTCATTCTGAGCCTCCATTTCCCGCGTCTTTTCATCGGCCTTCCTCTTCTCGTAATCGTAATTGCGGCGAATGTACTTAATGGTATAATAAATAAGTACAGCTACAACTACGTATGCCGATGTTTTGTCGGCAAAGCTGTCCAGCCTGCTGTTATACCGGTTGGGCACCAATTGCGGGTATTCATACTCGATAATGTGCATGCCCACTACTGCAATAATATTGACCGTAAGCCATATTTTATGCTGCCAGTGCGGCGTCATTGAGATGATGATCAGCAGTATTAATGCCGAAAGCACATCTGTTGGCCCGTTGATGCCTGAATTATAAAAGTAATTGACGATGAAAAGCAGGTTGGCCACGACAGCAGCTAGCCCGATACTACCTGAGGTTAACTTTAAGTAACGTGACCGATAATAGAGATAAGTGATCAATGCTCCTGATACTGCGCTGATCCAGCCGGGAACAGGAAGGCCCATAACAAAATTAAAAGGCACATTATAGGCCAGCGAGGCAATAGAAATAAGGCATAAAGAATGGAATATCCTGAACTCGAGCGGGAAAACAGTGGGGTCACCTGTAAGCCTGACCCACAAAACACTTATTCTATCACGACTGGGCAACTGTATTTCACTTAGGCATACCAAAATTAAGAAATAATTCCGGACATGCTTCCAAAAATTAGTCAGAGCATTGCTATCGTCTCGCGCTATTTATCGTTCAGGTCATATTGCTGCCCCAGTTTACCGATCAAAGCAGAAGCCTGGTTCAGCAGTGTATCGGCCATAGCCACCTTACGGTCGAAGAACCTGGAACGTACCAATTCGACGTACTGGTTGAACAGCACTTTGTCGCTATTCAGTAACGGGGGATTGGTTTTGATAAAAGAATCTACGCGTGCCTGCCGGGCGCTCTTATCCGTGATGTGCGATATATTGTTGATAATATCGTTATACTTAAACTCGAATATCTGGGCGCGTACCTTACGTACTTCAGTGTACACACCCTGGCTCTCGGCATCAAACATTTTCAGTTCCTGGCACAACTGATCGTAATGCTCCAGGCTCCGGTTAAAAGCAGGTGTCGCAAAGTAGCGCAGCGAACCGGAGCTTTCCAGTTCCAGCAGTGTTGCATCGTGCGAAATAAAGGTCCTTACGGCTCCGCCCCATAATCCATACCAGTACAGCTTACCCGCCGGCACCTTGTCCGGATCGTTATCAGCCAGCAGCTTCATCAGCGTATCTACATTTTTGTCGGCCCGGCTGAAATAATCAATATACCCCCGAAGGTTAGCTGTATCGGCTTTAAGGTCGTCGAACAGGGAAACAGCAAACTCCCGAGCCCGGCTTTTTTCGGAAATATGCTCACGCAGGCTTTCGGCAAAAAAACCCATCATTACCGCGATGAATATCATCAGCCCTTCAAGCAAGTATTCTTTTAAGCCTTTTTTTTCTACCTGGGGATGGTGGTGTACTTCCATTATGATTGGTTCAATAGTTCATTAGTTTATCGCTATTCAAGAATAGCAATTGGACGTTTTCTGACTTTGGATACCTGATCTGCGGCTTCTCGTTCTGCTCATTCATTGTCTATATCATAATTCGCTCTCAAGGCTTTAAGTATCTTTTTATTATCGCGAATATAATTATTCAGTTGCAGC
>DASZWG010000198.1:0-8124 GCA_035546675.1 Mucilaginibacter sp.
ATGAGCGGGGCGTAAAACTGATCGGCGCTACGGCGCATTTTGTCACCAACGAACTGGACGACGGCCCGATCATCGCCCAGCAGATCATCTCGGCGAATCATTCGCTTAGCGCGACCGATATGATAAAAGCGGGTAAAGAAATAGAAACCGCTGTGCTCGCCAAAGCGCTGAAGGTGGTCTTTGACGACCGGGTGTTTATTTATAAAAATAAAACGGTGGTGCTGGAGTGATCAATACGTGATAATGATCACCAGGTCATTCTTGCCGGTCTGCTTTAGTCCGTGTGAGTTGCCGGCGCGGGTCAGAATGGCATCACCGGCATTTACCGGGAAAAACTTGCCGTTCATTTCCATTTCGCCCGTTCCGCTTACGATGTAGTAGATCTCATCCACCTTTTGCAAATGATAGCCTATGGCCGCACCGGAATGCAGCACGCGTTTGCGGAAGGTCCTTTTCAACCCATCGGCTTTGGAAAAGAAATAATAACCGGTCGAATTTCCGCCGCCGTTGTGGGGTGCCGGTTCGTTTTTGGCGATATCCTTTTCGTGCTCGAGGATATACCGCTGGCCGGATTGGGCAAAAGCCTGGACTGCAAAAAAAGAAACCACAATTAATACAAGCAAGGTTTTCATGGGAATGGGTTTATAAACAAAAATAGCGATGGATTTTAGATCCATTGCTATGCGATTCACTAAAATCTTCTGTCTATTCCATCACCCTCACCTTCAAAAAGCTTGGATGCTCCTTTGAGGTATAAATGCGGTGCGCTTCCTTTTTAAAATCATTATCCTTCGCTTTCATAATATCCTCGAACTGCTGCGGGTTGCGGTCGATGAGCGGGAAACAGGTGCTTTGCACCTGCACCATGATACGGTGACCTTTTTTGAAGGTGTGCAGTATGTCCTGCAGCTCAAAATTGACCGGGGTTATTTTACCCGGAACAAAAGGCTCCGGCTTGCTGATGTCGTTACGATATTTACCGCGCATCTCCTCGCTACGCACCATCTGCTCGTAGTTGGACATATAGACGCCTTTTTCGGTGTACTGGTTGTTTTTAGCCGAATCGGGATAAACATCGACCACCTTTACCACCCAATCCGCATCCGTACCGGTAATAGCCACCTTCAAGTCGGCCCAGATGTTGCCCGCAAGCGTTACATCATGATCGAGCACGTCGGTCTGGTAAGTGAGCACGTCGGGCCTGCGGGCCGCGAAACGCTGATCGGCGTCCATATACTCGCGCTGCATACCCAAAACGGTCTTATCGTAAAAAGGCACCGGCTTATTCGGGTCGGATACAAAATCGTCATACGTATCCTGGGAGCCCTGCGGGGCATCAAACGAAAGTTTGCCGCCCGGTAACAGGTACAGGTTCTTTTCTTCCGCGTCTTTTGGCGGCCATTGCTTGTAAGTTTTCCATTCGTTGGTTCCAGTCTCAAAGGCGGTTACCGGGGGCAGATCGAGCGGTGTGCCTTTCAGGTAATGGCTAAAGAAGGCAAACTCGATCTTTTCGCGGTAGTACGGGCCGGTCGGTCCGCCGAAGTATACATCACCCAGGTGGTCGCCTTCACCACGCGACCAGCCGCCATGCACCCACGGGCCCATTGTAAAATAGACCGGTGTATTCGGATTATCTTTTACCAGAGTTTTATAAGTATTGATCGCGCCGTACAGGTCCTCCGCATCAAACCACCCGCCGGTAACCAGGGTAGGCGTTTTGATATCGTGCAGGTGGTACAGCACATTGCGGTCCTTCCAGTGCTGATCATAATCCGGGTGATCAAGCATCTCGTTCCACAGGCGGATAGTGTCCTTATAATATTTATCGTTCGAATTCTTTACCGAACCCATATTCATATAAAACTCATAACCATCTTCAGTGCCGTAATCCAGGCGGCCGCCGCGGCGCTGGGTAGGCTTATCGTCCTGCCTGTTGGTAAAGAATGGATAGAAACTGAAATTACCGACCAGCTGAAAAGCGCCGTTATGAAAACCGTCGTCGCGCCACAGGTCAGACATCGGCGCCTGCGGCGATGCGGCCGCCAGCGCCGGGTGACGGCTCAGCAGCGAGGTGGTGGTAAAGAAACCGGGATAAGATATGCCCCATACCCCTACTTTACCGTTATTATCCGGGATATGTTTGATCAGCCAGTCGATGGTGTCGTAAGTATCTGTGCCTTCATCCACATCCTTTTTGGTTTTGTGCACCTCCAGTTCCGGCGTCATTTCGCGGAATATCCCTTCACTCATCCAGCGGCCGCGCACATCCTGGTAAACAAAGATGTAACCATCATGCAAAAACAGCGGCGAAGGACCCAAGGTGCTTTTATAGGCATCCGGACCGTAAGGCCCCACGCTGTAGGGCGTGCGGTCCATCATGATGGGATACTTTTTGGATTGATCCTTCGGCACATAAACCGAGGTGAAAAGCTTTACGCCATCGCGCATCGGTATCTGGTATTCGTATTTGGTGTAATTGGCCTTTACATATTCCGCATCCGCGGCGTTGCGCTGGGCATACGAGCAAAGTGCCGTAAGCAAAAAGCTGAAAGCCAAAAGCAGTTTTCGTTTCATCCGTAATTATTGAGTCTTAAGAATTTATGCGGCAAGAAAATAAAAAAGCCCCAATCAAAGGGGCTGTAACAAAGTTATTACTTTATACTAATTTGTATATTATTCATTGATCGCCTTTACGCCAGGCAATTCCTTGCCCTCCATGTATTCGAGCAAGGCTCCGCCGCCGGTGGATACGTAGCTCACATCATTCGTGAGTCCGAATTTGGCTACGGCTGCTGCAGAATCGCCGCCACCGATGAGCGAGAAAGCGCCGCTCTCGGTAGCCTTCACTACAGCTTCGGCTACTGCTTTGGTGCCTTTTTCGAACTTTTCCATTTCGAAAACCCCCATCGGGCCGTTCCACAGAATGGTTTTCGACTCTTCGACCACCTTGCTGAATGCTTTGATAGAATCCGGGCCGATGTCCAAACCCATCCAGCCATCTTTAATATTGTCGTTTTGGGCTATATCGGTGTTGGCATCGTTTGAGAAATTATCAGCGATCACCGAATCCGTAGGCAATAGCAGGTTGATGCCTTTCTCTTTTGCTTTTTTAAGGATATCGTTAGCCAGGTCGAGCTTATCTTCCTCAACCAGCGATTTGCCGATCTTGCCGCCCTGAGCTTTAGCAAAGGTATAAGCCATACCGCCGCCGATGATGAGGTTATCCACTTTACCCATCAATTGCTCGATGAGTTCGATCTTATCCGATACCTTTGCACCGCCCATGATGGCGGTAAAAGGTCTCTCAGCATTATTCAGCACTTTTTCGGCATTGTTCAGTTCGGCTGCCATCAGGTACCCGAAACATTTGGCATCTGGGAAAAACTGTGCAATAATGGAAGTCGAAGCATGCGCACGGTGTGCCGTGCCAAAGGCGTCATTTACATAAATGTCGCCGAGGGCCGCCAGTTTTTGCGCGAAGTCCTTATCGCCTTTTTCTTCTTCCTTGTAAAAGCGCAGGTTCTCGAGCAGCAATACTTCACCTTTCGACAATGCTTTCGCTTTTTCTACGGCTTCCTGGCCGATACAGTCATTGGCAAATTCAACCTTCTGCCCCAGCAGATCCGACAGGTGCGGTACCAAGTGCTTTAAAGAATACTTTTCTTCCGGGCCGCCTTTCGGTCTGCCAAGGTGCGACATCAGGATCACAGCGCCGCCGTCATTCAATATTTTTTTGATGGTCGGCAAAGCAGCCGTCATGCGGTTGTCGTCAGTTATATGATAATCGGCATCCAGCGGAACATTGAAGTCAACCCTTACCAGGGCACGCTTTCCCAAAAAATTGATCTGATCTACTGTTTTCATGTGGTTAAAGGAGATTGTTTTACGGACTGCCAAATTCAGCATTTAATTCTGAATTCAGAACGCAAAAATGAAAAAGGTGTTTTGGAAGTCCGAAAGTCAGTGGTCCGGAAGTCCGAAAGAAGCATCCGTGCCGAGGACTTACTGAATCTTGAGATATAATACCCGGTGCGGACCGATATTGGGCACCTCAAATTCATCCGAGATCGCCTCGAAGCCCAGGCCGGAGTAAAACTTCAGCGCAGTCCTGCGGGCATTGCACCAGATATAATTGGCTTTCAGGCCGCGCAGGTAAACTATGGCAAAGTTGACAACCTGGTTACCGATGCCCCGACCGCGGTATTCCTCCAGCGTAGCCATGCCGCGCAACTGGTAGCCTTGCCCCGGGTACTCCTTATAGCTCTGCGGATGAAATGTAGCGATACAAACCAGATCATCCCGGTCAAAATAACCTACGTGGAATGAACCGAGCTTTTCGTCACCGGCAAAACGGCACTGATCAAGGGTCAGTTTGCCTTCCCGTAAAATAGCATTGCGGATGGGCAGCGTATCCTCAACCGAAATAAACCTGATCATGCTTTGCAATACTAATTTTAGCAACCAGGTCGGCCAGGCGGCTGGAGTAGCCTGTTTCGTTATCATACCAGCCGACCACTTTGGTCAGTCCGCCCACAACCGAAGTCAGTTTGGCGTCGAAGATACAGCTATGCGGATTATCCAGTATATCTGTCGAAACGATGGGATCCTCGGTGTATTCCAATATATTTTTCATCGGGCCGGCGGCTGCAGTTTTAAAAGCCAGGTTGATCTCATCCACCGTTGCCGGTTTTTTAAGGCTGCACGTAAAATCGGTAAGCGAGCCGTTCAATACAGGCACCCGTATGCCTGCACCGCCCAGTTTACCGTTCAGGTCAGGAAATATCCGTGTAATGGCTTTTGCAGCGCCCGTTGTTGTAGGAATGATGGATGCCGATGCTGCCCTGGCCCGGCGCAGATCCTTGTGCGGTGCATCGTGCAGATTTTGATCGCCCGTCATGGAATGCACTGTGGTAATATACCCATCTAAAATACCCCAGTTGTCCTCGAGAATTTTTACCATTACCGCAACATTGTTGGTCGTACAGGAAGCATTGGAGAGTACCGGCGAATTCAGATCGCCCTGTTCGTCATTTACGCCTATCACAACCGTCGGGACGCTTTTATCAGCTGAAGGCGCCGAGATTAATACCTGTTTTGCACCGGCAGCCAGGTGATGCTCAGCGCCTGCGCGGGAAGTAAATTTCCCGGTCGCTTCGATCACCAGGTCGATATCGAACTCAGTCCAGGGAAGTTTTGCCGGGTCCTTTTCTGAAAAAACCTTAATTGCTTTGTTATTGATGAGGAGTTCAGCAGGGCCGAAATCAACTGTTCCTTTGAACGCCCTGTGAACGGAATCATACTTAAAAAGATGCGCCAGTGTGGCTGTGTCTGCCAGGTCGTTAATGGCTACAACCTGTACGCCGGGATTACCGATTATATTACGCAAAAATATTCTGCCGATGCGCCCAAAACCGTTTATAGCAATTTTCATCGTCCAAAGTTAAATAAATAATAACCCTGGAAACGAGGCACAAAAGAATTATGACAGAGTTTAAACGATCAGGAAGTTACGCGTACAGGCTCAGCAATACCGGCCTCTTCTTTTGCGGCCTTAGCGCGCAGCAACAGGGTAATGCCCCCGTTAAAGAGCAGGCAAAAGGCAAGGATAAACCCAAGCAGTATCGAATTCCCGTAACCTTTCAGCCAAAGCACCAGGCCTATGCAGGATATATTGAGCACAGCTAAAATAACCGTTGCCTGCAAGTGCGAAAGACCGAGCCTGAGCATACGGTGATGGATATGATTGCGATCGGCAGTAAACGGGGAAGTGCCGTTTGAAATGCGTAATACAAAAACACGCACCGTATCGAAAATAGGGCCTATCAGAATAGCCACAGCTAAAGCCGGGGCCGAGAAAAATGCCGGCGAGATATTGACACCGGTAAATTTATTGAGCTCGATGAACTTAACAGCCATAACTACCGAAATAAGCCCGATGAGCATGGAGCCTGTATCGCCCATAAATATTTTTGCAGGAGTAATATTAAACTTGAGGAAACCAAATATGGCGCCCACCATAGCCAGTGAAACTGCTGCTAACTGGTATTGACCCATATAAATAAACAGGGCGGCAAAGCAGCCGTTAGCTACCATACCTGTAGTAGCCGCCAAGCCATCGATACCGTCAATCAGGTTAAAGGCATTAACAACCATGATGATCGTAATGATCGATAATGCAGCGCTGGGCCAGTAAGGCAGATCATAGATGCCGAACACACCGTACATGCTGGTGAGGCGGATATTTCCGAACAGCACCAAAATTGCTGCTGCTACAAACTGGATACCGAATTTGGTGCGGGAGTTAACGCCTGCGAGATCGTCCTTCAAGCCCATAGCGAACATAATAATGCAGGCAGTGAGCAGGTAATTGATCGGGAGCGACTTATCGGTCAGGCTGAACAAGAGTGAAGTTATAGTAAAGCTCACAAAGATGGCCACACCGCCTAAACGGGGTATCCCGTGGTCGTGCTGCTTACGAAAATGGCCCAGATCATCATACAAATGCCGCGAACGGGCAACGTGTAAAATAGAAGGGACGGCTAATAATGTGATTGAAATTGAGGAAACAATTATAATCAAATAGTATAAAAAGGGATATGTATGTAAAAGTCCTGTCATGAATATAATTGTTAGGGGATCAGTTATATCTATAATCAGTTCGCCAAAATAATAAAATTTTCATATTTGTTAAAAAAATTGCAATATTTTGCGAAACGGTTTAAATATTATGGTTATATATGGAAATAAAATGTCGTTATTCCGCATAGCTTTTAAATCAAAAAGCAATGCTTTTACGCGATTGGTTAAACTTTTGTTACTTACTCCGCCAATAATCATTTTTATCATCACTTTACCGAGGTAAAACACCTTCGATCTCTTTGCGTGTATAAACCGCAGCATCAATTCATAATCCGCTGCGCTTCCATAATCAAGGCTGTAATTACCGTACTTTCCGAACAGTTCGTTCCGGCAATAAAAGGTAGGGTGCGGGGGCATCCAGCCCCAGTTGAACAATCCGATACGGTAATTCCCCGACCTCCATTTGCGAACCACTTTACCGTCAGGATCTACGAAATCCAGGTCGCCATACACGATGTCAATATCCCGCGCTGCAAAAGCCTCTGCGACATCACTTATCACTTCATCATCTGCTAAATAGTCATCGGCATTTAGCGTGCCAATTATGTCACCTGTGGCCGCAGCAATGCCTTTGTTCATTGCATCATAGATGCCTTTATCGGGTTCTGACACAAAAAAGTGGATTTTTTTGCTGTAGCGGCCTATAATTTTGACTGTATCGTCGGTCGATCCGCCGTCAATAATGATGTATTCAATGTTGTTGAATTTTTGCCTCAAAACCGAATCAATGCACCATTCGATCGTTTTTTGGGCATTAAACGCCACAGTTATCAGTGAAATTTTAGGATTTTGCATTATGTGATAAGTGCATTTTTTTAATACAAAATGTATATTTTTGAAACTGCGGTGTAATATAAAGATTTACGCCGTTTGATTGCATATGCGTTTTTCCACCACCCTAACTATCACGCTTTTTCTTTCCGGGATACTGTTCTTCACTTCCTGCTCCTATAAACCTCAGCAAGTTTTGTTCGAGCAGTCGGCCGGCAGCGCGTCCGACAGTTCGGGCATGAATCAATCCGGCAATGGGACCAGCGATTATAAGATCCGTTCGCAGGACATTTTGCAGATCCGTAATCTTCAAAGTACCAGGTATATTGTTGATGAAGAGCCAGTTACCACAACAACCACAGGAGGAGGGGGCGTTGCCGCCGGACAGGCCGCCCAGGGGCAAACTTACCAGGTTGAAGATGATGGCACAGTTGCATTACCGGTTATCGGGCATGTACATGTTGCCGGGCTAACCAGGGCAGAAGCATCGAAACTGATTGAAGACCTTTACCGTAAAAACCTGTTGAAAGATCCGATCATCGATCTTAAAATAGTTAACTTAAAGGTAACCGTGCTGGGCGAAGTTAAGGCGCAGGGAAATTATCCTTTAGTTAAAGATAAGACCAACCTGGTGGAAATGATCGGAGAGGCAGGCGGACTTACTGACCGGGCTGATGAGAAGACTATAAAAATAATACGGGGCGATCCGAAACA
>DASZWG010000199.1:0-3354 GCA_035546675.1 Mucilaginibacter sp.
CGGTAAAAACATGGCGCAGTTCGAAAAATCATATGGCTATAAGCAGCACGATCACATCATTTGCATCGATTGCGGGAAAGTGGTTGAATTCTGCGACCCGCGTATACAGCAGATACAAAGCATGATGGGCGGATTGCTCAAGTTTGAGATCAAACACCACTCCCTGAACCTCTACGGTAATTGTGAAAAACTCAAGGCGGGTTATTGCGACAGAAAAGTATAACTTTGCCACCTTTAAAAACCAGATACATTTTAATAAATGGCTGTTGACGTATTATTAGGGCTCCAGTGGGGCGACGAAGGAAAGGGAAAAATCGTTGATGTTTTAAGCGCTGAATACGACCTGATAGCGCGCTTCCAGGGAGGGCCGAATGCGGGCCATACGCTGGAGTTTGAAGGGAAGAAATTTGTTCTGAATACTATACCGTCCGGTATATTTTTTAAAAACACACTCAACCTAATTGGAAACGGCGTCATCATCGACCCGATAACCCTGAAAAGGGAGCTGGAAAAACTGAAAGACGCCGGTCATGATCTGTTGGCAAAACAAAACCTGATCATTGCCAAAAAGGCCCACCTGATATTACCGACACACCAGCTACTGGATGCCGCATCAGAGAAAAAAATGGGCGAAGGTAAGATTGGCTCAACGTTGAAGGGCATAGGGCCAACTTACATGGATAAAACGGGCCGTAACGGGCTTCGCATAGGCGATATCACACTTCCCGATTTTAAGGAGCGATATAATAAACTGGCCGATAAGCACCTCGCCATGCTGCAGGCACTCTACGGCGAAACACCGGACCTGACCGAGCGAACGAATGCTTTCTTCGAAGCGATCGACCTGATCAGGAAATTTCCGCTGGTCGATTCGGAACATTTGGTTAACAACTATGTCAAAGAGGGTAAAAAAGTACTGGCCGAAGGCGCACAGGGTGCTATGCTTGATATCGACTTCGGATCGTACCCCTTTGTTACTTCATCCAATACTACAGCGGCAGGAGCCTGCACCGGCCTGGGTGTTGCCCCCAGCAGGATAGGCGAAGTGATCGGTATTTTCAAGGCTTATTGTACCCGCGTTGGCGGCGGCCCCTTCCCTACCGAGCTTAATAACGAAACCGGTGAGGAATTGCGGCGCATAGGGCATGAATTTGGAGCCACTACCGGTCGCCCAAGGCGCACAGGCTGGATAGACCTCCCTGCTTTGAGATACGCCATTATGCTGAGCGGTGTTACCCAATTGGTTATGACCAAGGCTGATGTATTGAGCGGTTTCGAAAAAATTTACGCCTGCACTCATTATAATTATCTTGGCGAAAAGATAGATTACATGCCTTATGATATCTGCTCGATCACGCCTGAACCTGTATACCAAGAGATAGATGGTTGGAATGAGGATCTGACCGGTATCACTGAGGTTTCACAAGTTCCTGCAAGGCTAATGTCATATATCAAATTCCTTGAAGCAGAATTAGGGGTTCCGGTAAGATACCTTTCTGTAGGCCCCGACCGCAAACAAACACTGGTATTAAGCTAACCAATCGTTTACAGGCATAATCTGATTACTTTTGCCGTGTGAAGATCCGGGTCGATAATTTACACGAGTTCACGGAAAAAGCCGTCCAATGGGCTACTGGATTCGACGTGTTCTGCCTGCTAGACTCCTGCAGTTATACTGACCAATACTCGAAGTTTGACCTGATGCTGGCGGCAGGGGTCAAGGAAGAACTACATGCACAAACCGGATCTGCGTTCAGCAAGTTGGAGGCCTTCAGAGCAGAAAACCCGGGCTGGATAACCGGTTTTTTTTCTTACGACCTTAAGAATGAAACGGAATCACTTTGCTCTGAAAATATTGACGAGCTGCATTTCCCCGATCTGTATTTTTTTGTACCGCAGTATATTCTTATCGTTCATGATGATATCGTTGAGATTATTGCTGAAGATTCGCAATCGATACTTGATGCCATCCTGTCGCAAAAGACCGAAACAGCCGAAACCCAGGCTCCCATTATCAACCTGAAACCAAGATTTAGTAAAGAAGAATACATAAATACGGTTAAACAAATAAAGGAACACATTAGCCGGGGAGATATCTATGTTACGAATTTTTGCCAGGAATTTTATGCAGAAAATGCCGCCATCGATCCATTTCGAACTTTTACGGCGCTAAACAGGATTTCACCGACTCCATTTACCGCATTTTTTAAGCTCAGGGATAAATATATTCTATGCGCATCGCCTGAACGCTTCCTGGCAAAACGCGGTAAAAAGCTAATCTCGCAACCGATCAAAGGTACGGCCAAACGATACAATGACCCAGTCAAAGATCAGCTTTCTGTCGAGAACCTGCAAAGCCATACCAAAGAGCAACAGGAAAACGTGATGATCGTAGACCTTGTACGCAATGACCTGACCCGGTCGGCGCGGGAAGGCACGGTTAGAACGGAGGAATTATTCGGGATTTACAGCTTTAGCCAAGTACACCAGATGATCTCGACCATTGTTTGCGAATTGGGCGACAAAATAACCGACGTGCAGGCTATAAAAAACGCTTTCCCCATGGGCAGCATGACCGGCGCGCCAAAAGTCAGCGCTATGAAGCTGATGGAGCGATACGAGCAGACTAAACGGGGTGTCTATTCCGGCGCCATCGGATATTTCAGCCCTGATGGAGGTTTCGACTTTAATGTGGTTATCCGTTCACTTTTATATAATGAAACTGATCAATACCTGTCATTCCAGGTGGGCAGCGCCATTACCTACCATGCTGAACCCGAAAAGGAGTATGAAGAATGCCTGCTTAAAGCACAGGCTATACTCGAGGCGCTGGGTTTGAACCGATCTTTCCGGCAGCCCTCACAATAACTTCTGACCCATCCGCAAAAAAAGCGGAATAAGGTTGCTTTGTGAGCCAGGGAACAAACTTTTTCCCGTAAAGCCGCGCTACATCTGCTTCAAATACAGGTTCGCGCACCTGCCCTACATTCCAGCTTACATGCTCTACCTGGTACTCATAAGTCTTCTTACGGTTTATGCGGTTATAGCCCCAGTAATGTTCAAAAATAAACTCCTCCTGGCTTCCGGGTTGTATCGGCGACAATTTATTATCAACTGTTCCGCGCAGACGGCTGTTCCATTTGCCATCGAATTTCCACTCGTACAAATACTGTGTAGTGCCCGCATCGTCTGGAATAACAGCGTGACGCATGGGCATAGCGCTGTAATGTTCTTTGTACAGGTTATTTGCGATCACCACGATCATCGGTTTGGGCACGATCTCGCTTACAAATACAGCGCCGCGCTTCCATTCCTTTCCATCAAAATGTTTCACATAAAACCGCAGGTTTACTT
>DASZWG010000200.1:0-3477 GCA_035546675.1 Mucilaginibacter sp.
TTCAAAACCCATGATAACGCCGGTAAATGCCGGCACCAGTACCAATAGGAAAATAAATGCCCCTACCATACTGTGAAGATCGAACCAGCTTTGCCTTCCCTTGCTGTTCTTCCGGATGGTTACCCGCTTTTGCTTCCACCACAAAACCAGGCCCGAAGGGAGGATAAGCAGCATAATAACAGCCGCCCAGCTCATAACGATGCCGCCAACATCGTGTCTGTCCCTGAAAGCCAGCCGCAGGTGTAACTGGTGTATAAAATTTTGCGCTTTATTCCAAAAATCAGGCCCGGTCATGGTCCCCAATATCCGACCGGAATATTCGTCAATGAAAATAGTACGATTATTAGTGCCCACGAGGTACGAGATACCCGGATCGGTCGATAGGTCATATTGATTGATAGTATCTTTTGGGAAGAATCTGTTGACTGACTGACTAATCTGAGCCAATGAAAGCGTATGTTCGCCCGGCGTTACGTAGGAAAGCTTCGCATGCAGCAAGTGGTCAAGTTCGGGCTCAAATGCCATAAGGCTGCCGGTTAATGCGAATATGAGCAGCAAGGGGCTTACCGTCAGCGATGCCCATAAATGCAATTTGAAAAAGAATTTGCGCATAAGTAATAAAGTTTAGCGGAACATGATACGACATTACTGTAATCCCGCCGAATGATTTCAGCGGGATTGCTCAGCAAACTATTAATGAACTTATTTAATTTTTTTTCGTCGTGATCTCTATTACACCATATTTGCCTCGCTTACCATATTTCTTCTCAGCAGCTTCGTTTTTTAATACGCTAAATGACCTTATATTGGCAGGCGATAAATTTTTCAAACTTTTTGCCTCTTTCCCGTCAATCATGATCAGCATACCCGGGTTATCTACAGTTAGCTCGTCTGTAGGTTTTGTCTTTACGGTATAGCGTATCTTTTGGGGATCGGTGGTGATATAATTAATGTGTCGTTCACCACTGGAATCAACGGTAACAACTTCAGTCGAGGCGTCAGCATTTACAACATCCGAGCCGTTCAAAGCCGTCACTTTGGTTGGCCCGCTGCCCGATACGCTGTAGGCCGTTACAGTTTTTGCATGGGTGCCAGCTACAGCTACTTCGGGTGCATTGTCGGAAGATACCGTGGTTGATGAATAAGCATAATTGGAACCGGGAGGTTGGGGAGCTATATCATTCGAACTTGTACCCGAATTATTTACGGAGTAGGAGTATACCTTTACCGGCCCCCGCAAGTCTGTATTTACAGTAGTTCCGGTTTTTCCGGACACTGAGTAGCTGCGCTCTACGTCTTTGTCTATTCTCTCTTTCAGGCTTTTGCCCTTCTCAGAATCGTCTGTGGTTACGAAAAGAACCTCAGGCTTGTCTAAACTGAAATCAATGTACTTTTTGGCTATATCTGCCGGTATCATGTCGAGGCTGTAGATCTTACCCGGGTCGAGCGCCAGCAGGTCGGCCCTGCTCGATTGGGCGCCGTCGATGACGTACTGTACCGAGTCAACGCTCTTGTCGCTGGTGACCATCATCGACTTTTTGCCGTCTTTGGACCGGCCTGCATAAATGGTATCGGCATTATTGTAAGTGCGGCCCTTCCTCATAGCGGTCTCTTTAAGGGGGTTTACCATGGCTGATGGGGCGGTTTTATTGGCTCCGGATATGGTTGCTCCCGAAAATGATGAGGCAATAGCTTTAATGGTATGGATGCCCTTTTTGGTAATCTCGGCCCTGGAGATGCTGAAGGCCAGTAGCAGCAGGACGATGGCAGGCGCTACAAGCATGTAGCGCGTGAGCTTGATTCGTGCAGATCGTTTGGTATTCATCATGATGATACGTTTTTTAATGGTTGAGATATTGAAATTATTAACAAGCATATTGGGCGCACCGGCCATGCTCACCGTGAGCAGGCTGTATTGGTATTGTTTGCTGTCGGCGCCTTTTTGCAATATTTTCCGGTCGGTAATAAATTCGATGTTTTCGCGAACGGCTTTTTTCATGAGCCAGATGCCGGGATTGAACCAATAAAATACGGTGCTTAGTTCGGCCAGCAGGATATCCAGTGTATGCCATTCGCTAACGTGGATGTGCTCATGCTCCAGTACTTTTTTCAGATCGGCCGGCGAAAGTTTATCGGGATTGACATAGATGCTTCGCCAAAAGGAGAATGGGCTTACGTCGCCTTCAACAATTCTTACATCATAATGATGTACCCGGCCGTCAATTGATTGCTTGTGCAGCCTGTACAGCGAAAATAACTGCAGCATCAGCCGTAACGCCAGCAGGATGACGCCGGTCCAGAATATCGCCGTAGCCCATTGCCAGTAATCAGGATGCGACAGCGGTTTGACAAAATTTTCGGCAGGCAGCTTCCACTGGTAAATGACCTGCTGTACCGGTTTGGCAAATTGCTGATGCAGCTGTATGAAGCCCGAAATATCGATGAAGGGATAAATGGATGAAAAAGCGATGGCCGTAACTAAGTAGAGCCGGTTTAGCGTGTAGAAGGTGAGGTGACGGAGCACCAGGTAATAACCCAGGCAAAACAGTACCAGGGCAATGTTTACCTTCAATAAAAATGCGAACAATGCTGGCATGGCGTTTATTTTTTAGGATTCTCGATCAGTTTGATAATTTCTTTCAGGTCATTGGCGCTAATCTTTTTTTCGTTAGCGAAAAAAGCTACCAGGTCTTTGTATGAGTTCTGAAAATAATCGTTTACAAATCCGTTCATAAAGCGCTTTTTGTACTCTTCTTCTTTAATTGATGGCACATAACGATAGGTATTGCCTACCTTTTCGCTGATGAGATAACCTTTGCGTTCCAGGTTTTTAATGGTCGATGCCAGGGTGGTATACGGGGGGCGGGGTGCCGTCGTGGCATCGAGAAAATCCTTTACTGTACCGGCTCCGCATTGCCATACCGCCTGCATGGCCTCCTCTTCCTGTTGTGTTAATTTTTCCATTTTATTACGATTATTTCGTAAATCTACGAAAGTTTCGTAAAGATCAAAATTATTTAACAATTTTTAACACTATTCCTAACGTAAAGTATATGTTACAACTAATTTTTTCCGTTAATTCGTCATTATATTGTCACTCAAATAACTATATTAGTTTCCAAAATTTTACCTCTATGCCTATAAACAAAAAAATTGCCGTTATTGCAGGTTTTGCCGGGGTAGTAACGCTCAGCATTGCTGCATCAATGCCCCAGCAACAGGGTCCGCCACCCAAACCCCATAATCTGAAGGTATTGCCTAAAAATATTCCGTTCCGTGTGCTGGATCACATTATGGACGGTTGGGCCGCATCATTAGGGGTGCATTGTAACTTTTGCCACGCACGGAATGAACAGACCAACAAAATGGATTTTGCAAGCGACGCAAAACCCGAAAAAACCATTGCGCGCCATATGTTCGTGATGGTGTCGAAGATCAACAAAAAATATTTTAAAGCTGATAAGGATTCGCTGGGCA
>DASZWG010000201.1:0-2623 GCA_035546675.1 Mucilaginibacter sp.
CAGTAAAAATTAATTTTTAATGATGGGCTTATGCTGTATAAGTATAAGCTCATTATATTTTTGTTAGCAGGCAACTCTTTTATTCTTAAGATCGTGTTACTGATATAAAACACATTTGTTATGAAACTAAGAATAACTAGCATCGCAATACTTCTTGCAGTAAGCATTTTTTTGCTTAACTCGTGCAGCAAAGGCAGTTCAGGCAACACTACAACACCTGTTACCGTTCCAAAAGGCACTTACTCGGCATCAGTTGCTATTTCCAATTTTGCTTTCTCGCCAAACAAAGTGTATGTTTTGACAGGAGGTGCAGTTACGTGGACAAATAAAGATGCAGTAGATCATACGGCCACCGACCTGAACGGGGCTTTTGACAGCGGGCACATCAACCCAAGCCAGACATTTAAGTTCACATTCACTAAGGCCGGAACTTATACCTATCATTGCCTCATCCATTCGTCCATGGCCAATGCCACGGTGGTAGTAAGCGACAATTAAAATATATCCGGTATTTTACCGGATTCGGGTTGAAATGGGCAAGCCCCGGGTCGGCGACCATGGGGCTTGTTGTTTTTTATGATTTAATGATCTGCCGGGCAGGCCGGTATTTTAGCTCCAGCCGGTGCCCTTTTTGGCGTTCCCGCTTTTGATATGATTTTCAGCGGTAGCTTTGCTCATAATAGCCGACATTTTATTGCCTGCGCTATCTTTCCCTGATGCAATGTATCTGCCTGATTTCACATCGATCACCGGATCGATCATCGGCACATTTTTAGTCTTTGTTTTTACCGAATACGCGGTAATACCTTTTGATTCGTTTGTCATGACAAGTTTGTTTTTAATTTATGGTTAACTCTTTAGAAATGATTTTGTTTAAAAAAATTTCGGTTTCAGTCATAGGTTGTCAAGCGTACAGGTGGAAGAACCATCACAATCAACGTAAACCCATTTGGTAAAATGGATACCATCGGGATGATCGGGGTTCTCATCCCGCCTGTACAGGATGTCGTCACCATTGTCGACAGTAAATGTGCGCGACTGACCCATCATCAAATATTGATCGAATATGAGTTTATCGTGTAATGGATCTGGATTAAAACCTTTTCGAACCTGTACACGAACCTTGTGCCACCGGGTATTGCTGATATACACAATAGAATTGTAAGCCAGGTAGTTTTTCCGGATAGTGAAATACAGGATGCCTGTACACACCGTTATGATCATAATTGTAAGGTACTTTCTCATAAAAAAGTATCTGTGTGCCGTTCCCGTTTTATAGCATGCCCGGCCCATTTCATAATACTAAAAGTAGGGCATGCAGGTACAGAAACTTATCGTATTAACACTGAATTTGTGTGCGTGTTTTTACGCGACCGCTATTTGACTGGCTCAATGATGAAATGTTTAATAAACAAAATTCTTTTTAATATTGTATCAGGTAAAACACATGGCCATGAACAAGCGGGATTCAAGCATCATTTACTTTATTCTCGGGATATACGCCCTGATGATAAGCTGGTATTATAACAATTCGGTTATACTCCTCATTTTATGTTATATTTTCTGGCCGATATACCTGGTATACGAATTGTTGACCGGCCACCTCGCGCACGGTATGTGGAAGACTATACCGCTTTCTTATTTTAAATAACATGGCCAAATTTTTCGATTCTATACATGGCCAGCATAGCGAGTTTATTGAGAAACAGAAAATGTTCTTTGTGGCAAGCGCTCCGCTAAGCGGCGAGGGTCATGTCAATGTTTCGCCAAAAGGAATTGATAGCTTCCGGGTGCTTTCATCCAACCGGGTGGCTTACATGGATATTATAGGCAGCGGTAACGAAACATCAGCCCATATCCTCGAAAATGGCCGCATCACCATCATGTTCTGTGCATACGACGGGCCGCCCAATATCCTGCGTTTGTACGGCAAGGGCAGGACGGTGCTGCCGGGTGATGAGGAATGGGATCATTTATCAAAGCTTTTTACTTTGCAGCTTTCGACCCGGCAGATCATAGTAGCTGATATTGATAAAGTGCAAACTTCGTGCGGGTTTAGTGTTCCCCTTTACGAATACGCTGGCGAAAGAGACCATGCCGAAAAATGGGCTAATGCCAAAGGAGCCGAAGGCCTTGGGACATACAAGCGCGAGAAAAATAGGATCAGCCTGGATGGCCTTCCTACTGCTTTGGCCGCCGGTTTGGAATAAACCTTTCCTGTTTAGGCAAAATCTTTCTAAATTACCAATCATAACCTGGCATCGTCATGAAATTTCGTTACGCTTTTGCTGCAGTAATACTGTTGCTCTTCTGCACCTCGCTCAAATCGTTTTCGCAGGAAATAAAAGTAGATGAAAAACCCAGGAACGCGTACTGGATAACTGTGCCCGGTGAAGCGAAAGACTATGAGGTTTGCCTTTTTCGCAAGACCATCGATCTGCCCGGTAAACCTTCCAGTTATAAAGTGCATGTTTCGGGAGACAATCGTTATAAATTGTTTGTCAATGACAGCCTGGTTTCGATTGGCCCTGCCCGCGGCGACCTGTATTACTGGAATTATGAAACCGTCGATCTTGCGCCTTACCTGACGGCGGGTAAAAATGTGATCAGCGCAATTGTTTTT
>DASZWG010000202.1:0-3581 GCA_035546675.1 Mucilaginibacter sp.
CATCGGGATTACCGATATTCATAGGGAGAGCATAGTCGCTTAAGAGCAGCCGGTATATACCTTCGATCAGGTCGTCCACGTAACAAAACGAACGCGTTTGAGAACCGTCTCCGAATACCGTAAGCGGTTCACCGCGCAGGGCCTGACCGATAAATGCGGGTAGCACGCGGCCGTCGTTCAGCCGCATACGCGGACCGTAGGTGTTAAATATGCGTACGATGCGTGTTTCGAGCCCGTGAAAGGTGTGATAGGCCATCGTAATGGCTTCCTGGAAGCGTTTGGCCTCATCATACACACCGCGTGGGCCTACCGGGTTCACATTACCCCAGTATTCTTCTGGTTGCGGGTTTACGTCCGGGTCACCGTATACCTCCGAAGTGGATGCAATGAGCATCCTGGCTTTTTTGGATAACGCCAGGCCCAGCAGATTGTGCGTGCCCAGCGAACCGACCTTCAGGGTTTGGATCGGTATCTTCAGGTAATCGATCGGGCTTGCCGGCGAGGCAAAATGCAGGATATAGTTCAATTCGCCGGGGACATATACGAACTTGGAAACGTCGTGGTGGTAAAATTCAAAATTTTCGAGCTTGAACAGGTGTTCAATATTCCGCAGGTCGCCGGTGATCAGGTTGTCCATGGCAATGACATGGAAATCCTCCTTAATGAACCTGTCGCACAAATGTGAGCCCAGGAAACCTGCTGCGCCCGTTATCAATACACGTTTGCGCTTTTTTGCCATCTTAATCCACTACTTTTCTGCCGATGCTGTTATAATAGAAGCCGCAATCGATCATTTTTTGAAGATCGTACAGGTTACGGCCATCGAAGATCACCTTGTTTTTGAGCAGGCCTGCTATCGCATCAAAATCCGGCGTTCTGAACACCGACCATTCGGTCATTATCAGCAGGGCATCGGCATCTTTCAATACGTCGTACTGGTCGCTGCCATAGCTTATTTTGTCACCTACTACGGCCTTGACATTATTCATTGCTTCCGGGTCGAAAGCAGCAACCTGGGCATCTTCTTTTAATAATTCGTTGATGACGAACAATGCAGGGGCTTCACGTATATCGTCTGTTTCGGGCTTGAAAGCCAGGCCCCACATTGCGAATTTCTTACCTTTCAGATCGCCGTTAAAATATTTCTTTACTTTCTCCACAAACACCTTACGCTGCGTTTTATTAACGTCCATCACGGCATTCAGTATCTTGAAATCGTACCGGTTTTCTTCGGCCGATTTTGCCAGCGCCTGCACATCCTTCGGGAAGCAACTGCCGCCGTAGCCGATGCCCGAAAACAGGAAACGCCTGCCGATGCGGTCGTCAGCGCCGATACCACGGCGGATCATATCCACATCGGCTCCCACCAGTTCGCACAGGTTAGCTATTTCGTTCATGAAAGATATTTTGGTGGCCAGGAATGAGTTGGCCGCATATTTGGTCAGTTCGGATGAGCGTTCGTCCATGTAGACGATCGGGTTGCCCTGGCGCACATAGGGTGCATAGATCTCGCCCATAATTTTCCGGGCCCTTTCGTCGAGTGTGCCGATAATAACCCTGTCGGGTTTCATAAAGTCTTCCACGGCAACGCCTTCGCGTAAAAACTCCGGGTTCGATACGATGGCAAAATCAATGTCTGTATTTTCTTTTATCACGGCCGCTACTTTGTCAGCGGTACCTACCGGTACGGTCGATTTGGTAACGATAACCTTGTATTCTTCGATCAGCCTGGCAATGTCTTTTGCTGCGCCAAGCACGTAGCTCAGGTCGGCCGAACCATCCTCTCCCGGCGGGGTGGGCAGCGCCATAAAAATAACCCTGGCGTCGGCTATGGCATCGGCTAAATCGGTTGTAAAATGAAGTCGTCCCTGCTGGATGTTACGGATAAAAAGAATTTCGAGTCCGGGTTCATAGATCGGCAGCCTGCCGTTTTGCATCATTTCGACCTTTTGCTTATTGATGTCAACGCAAGTGACCTGGTTCCCTGTTTCGGCAAGGCAGGTGCCTGTAACTAAACCTACATAACCTGTCCCTACTACAGCTATTTTCATATCTATTTATTTTTTTAATGTTGTTACTTTTACGCCCGACGAAGATAAGCATTTCCAATTCAATGTTGCTGCTTTACAACCTGGGCATCCGATTTTATTTCCTGCTGATCCTTGCCGCGTCGGCCTTCAACAAAAAGGCAAGGCTTTGGATCAAAGGGCGAAAAAATGCCGGTTTGCAAGTATTCAAGCAAAGCGCCTGGTTCCATTTTGCCTCTCTTGGCGAGTTTGAACAGGGACGCCCGGTGCTCGAGGCATATCGCGCCGCTTATCCAGGCATCGGTGTCGTTATAACGTTTTTCTCGCCTTCGGGTTACGAAGTGCGGAAAAATACTCCTTTGGCCGATGCGGTTTATTACCTGCCGCTGGATACAGCGGCAAATGCCCGGGCTTTTATCAAAAACAACAATCCTGTTATTGCTGTTTTTACCAAGTATGAATACTGGTACCATTATTTTGATGAGCTGCATAAGCGGAACATCCCGTTATACCTGATATCAGGCATATTCAGACCGAACCAGGTTTTCTTCAAATGGCATGGCGGTCTGCATCGTAAAATGCTGGGTTTTGTGACCCGGTTTTTTGTGCAGGACGAGGATTCAAAGAACCTGCTTCAACAAATAGGGATAACTAATGTATCTGTCAGCGGCGATACCCGCTTCGACCGGGTTTGGGCCAATGCCTTGCAGCCCAGGTCGTTCCCGGCCATCGAGGCATTTAAGGGCGATCAGAAAGTCTTCATAGCTGGCAGCACCTGGCCCGAAGATGAAGTTTTGCTGGCACAATTAGTAAGTGATCATCCCGGCTGGAAGTTTATCTTCGCCCCGCACGAGATAAGCGAAGAAAAGATCAGCCGCCTTATCGGCATCCTGCCCGAAAACTCAGTTACAAGATATTCTTTCATCTCAACTCAAAACTCACCACTCACCACTCAAAACTTGATTATCGATAACATCGGCATGCTGTCCTCGTTGTACCAATACGGCGATGTCGCTTACATAGGCGGCGGCTTTGGCGCGGGGATACACAACACCCTGGAAGCTGCGGCTTTTGGTTTGCCGGTTATTTTCGGGCCGAATTATGCAAAATTCCGGGAGGCGCGCGAATTGGCAGCGCTTCAACTGGGTTTCAGCATCCAAGATTTTGAGGAATTGAAGGCAGCATTTTTGTACCTGGCTGAAGATGAAGAACGGCGAAAAGCCATCGGCAAAAAGATCCGGGATTACGTACGGGAGCATACCGGTGCTACGGAGATGTTCATGACGCATTTAAGAAATTCTTCACATAAAATAACGCCCTAATCCGTATCTTGCTGTCTGTTTTTGCGCTTTGACAGGGAACTAATATCACTCTTGCGCAATTATGCCCGAATGCTCGTTTCACTAAGTTTAAATGGACTGAAATAACTGTTTATAAAGTGTTTATTGCCATATACATTACTTTCGTATTCCTGATACTGCGCTTTTCGGTGACGATCTTCAATTTCATCTCCGATCCGAAACTGCGCCGGGTGAATAAAAATTATACCAGCCT
>DASZWG010000203.1:0-3968 GCA_035546675.1 Mucilaginibacter sp.
CCGCCTTTAAATGTAGCCTGTGAGTCGGCCTTCACCGTAGCGTTCATTCCTGATGCATTAAATTCGTTGGGCGATTTCAGCGTCAGATCCTTAAAGCTTTCGATAGTGATCCCGTTCTGATCCATCGTGAATTTATTTCCGTTCTGATCCTGCATCAGGATGGTTTTCTGATCTTCCGATATCAGGAACTTATTCCCTGCAGGGGTTTCTATATCGATCGATTTCTTATCGTCGTCGAAGATCATTTTCATGCCGCTGCGGCTGGTATAGCCCTTCTGGTCATTCTTATCCGCTGCTGTCAGCGGCGCGGGATTTTTACTGCTGTTAAGCATGCCAAGAATGACTGCGTACCGCGGGTCGTTATTAATGAATCCCACAATAACCTCATCCCCTATCTCGGGCAGAAAGAATGTACCGCGGTTGTTCCCGGCATCAAGCGTGCACACCCTGCTCCATATCCCGTCGTCGCTGCTATCGATCATCGGCACCCGTACCTGTATGCGGTTCTCACCATCAGGATCGCTTTCAAGCTTGGTAACAATCCCGACTTGCAAACCCTGTATCGCGGGCAGCAAGGCTCCCGCCAGGGGTTGCTGCACCTCATAATTTTGAACGAACCATTCCGGATCAACGCCAAATTGCATGGTTGTCAGCCAATTGCCCTTTTGTATTTCCTGCCGAACGCCCGTTACGTAAACATCGCCGGCGAACCGGTCGCCGACACCGTCTATGTGGATCATTTTCCCGGGCGTAACTGCTGATGTGCCGTCAGTAGTTATCCGTCCCCGTATTTTAGCCATTCGTTGCCGCAGCAATTTGGCATCAGCCCACTGCTGTAATTCCTGCGGATCAAGGCTACCGCTGTGTATGAGCTGAAACTCGTCGCTTCCCGTCACATTGGCAAGGGTTGATGCGGTAAGATTACCGGTTTCCGGCACGCCCGGGTCGGCAGCTTCAGATGTGTTGACGTCCTGATCGCTCTGGCTCCATCCCATAGCCTTTACGCCGCTAAACTGCAGGCGGGCATCTATTTCAGCGTCCAGGTCGTGCACCGTGTTACCGAATTGAACGGTCAGAACAGATCCCGATGAAAAATCGGGTTTTGATATGGTGATCTTGCCGTCATTAGGCATGCATAACAAGCCATTGGCATCAACACGGCACATCAGGAAATCCCAGTCGGTAGTATTGAACTGCACCAACTCCTTCTGCTGAAGCTGGGTGGCGGCAACATCTTTGTCAAGGCCATACTGATCGATCAGTTGCTCCATCACGTCGCTGTCTTTTACATCCCTGTAGTATTTGTTTTTACAGATCACGCTCATCTTCACGGCTTTGTCCTTGCATTCAACCATCAGTACACTTGTCTTATCCCGTATCTTAATGCCGTGTTTGATCACGATGCCTTTAAAAATGGTTTCTTCTGTCCCCCTATACCCTGCCTTGATCTCTATCTCCTTGCCGGGCTCAAAGTCGCCCGTGTTGCTTATCGCAAATGTTTGTTTGCTGGCCTCGCCATCGACCACGATAATAGTGGCCGACGGTATCCGGTTTACCTCCTTATTCACCGTGATCGAAAGCACCTGGTAGGTGCGGCTGATCTCGGTCCCGTTCGACAGCATGGTGTAGGTGCATACGCTTTTTGACGCCTCCGATGGTATGGTCCCTGCATTAGGCATTGCCGGTATTATTTATAGGCGGAAACGAAACCTGCTGCCCCTGTTTCAACTGCCTGAAATTGGTCAGTTTGTTCACCTGTGCTATCTGTAAATAATATTTGCTGTCGCCATACACCAGGAAGCAAAGCCATGGGAGCGTTTCACCGCTTTTTACAACCCGGTAATGGGTAATGTCCGGGCTATGCTGGTCATCCTGGGCAACCCTCAGCTGCTCGTCGATGCTGCCTTTGAAAGTAGTCTTACAAACAGCCCTGATCGGGTTGCCATCGTTATCGAACAATTTATAGCTGATGGTAAGCCCGGTACATCTTCCCTTAAAAATGAAACTGCCCCATGCAACTATAAAATGCCTCGGTTCGTGACTGTCACTATCCAACTCCAGGAGTAATTTCTTAAACCCTTCTATTTTGTCGCTCAGATCTTTCGCCGATAAGGGATTGTTGTCAATGATACCCGTATTATCGAACAGGAATTCAAAGCTCATTTCATCAGGTTTTTTATAATTAAACCTTTGATGCGCTGAACTGGTGCCATGTCCCTGTCCATCCGTAAACTCAACTTTGTAATCGAGCGAATACGTTTCGGGATTGATCATAGCCGTGAAGGGATTTGCCGGATCATTAACAAAGTGGGCATCCGAAAAACTCTGATCATTGTATGCTTTTATGACAACCTTTTCCATTACCAGTTGCTTATTAGGCTTATCGTTCCTTTTTGCTATTTAAAATACTCAGTATTTGGTCCACACACTGCGCCACCAAAGCATCTTTATCCTCGCTTTTACCGCCATTCTGATCATTCGTGCCCGACGGCTGTGCCTGCGGGTTAGGCTGATCGACAGTCACTTTAATGGTCAGCTCCCTGATTTCTATGGGCATATATTTTGAATTACATCACTGTAAAATAACTATAGCTTAATTCCATGGTCTCGACTACAATACTGTTTTCCTGGGCATTAAAGTCGGATACCGACCATTTTTTAGGCCAGGCGCCAAACACCTGCCAGGTTTTCAATGCCTGGTGCTGTTCGTTCAAAAGCGTGATGTTTACCTGGGCGGTTGTAAACTGCCTGTCCTGCAAAGCTTTTTTGCACCAGTCTATTACATCGCTGTTCACCAGCATACCGCGTTTGAGGCTCAGGTCGGCATACTTTGTCCGAACGGGAAGCTTATGCTCGTACCTGTTTTCACCTCCTTCCTTGTACGATTCGGTATCATACTCTACGCTCAGGCCGCTAACTGATTGAAAACGCATATCATTGTCGGTCCCAATCCCCACAAATTCCACCTTAAAGTGAAACCCGACCGGGGGGTAATATCCCCCGGCTGCAGTACCCGGGCCATTACTTCCAGCCATAATTAAAAAATGATTGGTTGATACCTTTATTTGATCACTTCCAGGCCTTCGTGTGCAAGCTCCAGTGTTTCGATAGCAACCTCGTTGCCATCAGCTTTCAGGTCGCTTGCCTGCACCTTAACCGGCCAGGCGTTGATCACCTTCCACGAGATCACCGGCTGGTGTGTTTCGTCGAGCAGATGAATGGTTACATCACGCCGTTTGACCGTATTCATACTTATGGTGTCTACCCAGGTATAGTAATCCAGGTCACCGGCAATGGTGCCGCGTTTGAGCGTTATGTTACTGAATTTTTGCAGACCGGGCATCTTGACCTTATTGAAGTTAGGGCTGTTGCCTTCCCGGTATTCTATTACTTCTGTTTGTTTATCGAGGCCGGTAGCTTCGGTGAAACCGACACGTGTTCCGCTCCATTCAATGGAGAAGTGGAACTTTGGTAGAGGATATGCCATTTCTGATAATTTTTAATGGTTTCAAATGACTTGTTACTTAACTCTGCGCCATCATCTGGCTAAAGCGGAGAATAATGAACTCGGCCGGGTGTACTATTGCCATGCCTATTTCTACTATCATCCGTCCCTCCAGTATATCTATTGCGCTCATGGTTTTGTTCAGGCCAACCGAAACGTAAAAAGCGTCGCTTGGCTTTGCACCCTGCAGAGCCCCGGCCCGCCATTGCAGCGTCAGGAAATTTTCGATCATTCCCTGAACTTTTGCCCAGGTGTTGGCATCATTAGGTTCAAATACAAATGAGCCGGCGGCATTCTTACAGCTTTGCTCCACCATAATGGCAAAACGCCGAACGCTGATATAGCGCCAGTCATTATCATTACCTGCCAGCGTACGGCCACCCCACACTAAAATACCGCGACCGGTAAAGGCCCTGATCGCATTGATGGATTTGCCGGCCAAGGTATCGACGTTCAGGCTGCT
>DASZWG010000204.1:0-6450 GCA_035546675.1 Mucilaginibacter sp.
TGTTCATAAACCGGTATGGGTGGTGGTGCAATACCCGCGGAGATAGTTACCCCCACGCTTACTTGTGCATGTATTTTGGGTGCGGCCAATCCTACGGCCGCTATAATTAATCCCACTTTTATTAACTTTTTCATTTTTGGCAGATTTGAATAATTTATACTAATACAATCCTGAACCAAAAGGGTTTGATATACCGTAGCGGCATATCAAACCGGGCTCTTTAAATATGGGACGGTTAAACAGGCAGAGGGTTTAATCCTGATAGGCGCCTTAGGAATTAACTTCTCCTGTTGAACAGGAAAGAAGCATAGTACAGCAAAGTGGCCAGCGAACCCAGGGCAGCAACCACATAGGTCATGGCGGCCCACCAAAGTGCATCTTTCGCCTGGTCGTGTTCTTCGCGGGTTTGCATAACCGTATAATTGGTATTAAGCCATGCCAGGGCCCGGTTGCTGGCGTCAAATTCAACCGGCAGGGTAATAAAGCTGAACAAGGTTACCAAGGCCAGGGCGGCAACGCCGATGGCCAGCACAAAGGGGTTATTGGTAAAGAAAAGCAGCATCACGCCTATAAAAAGCGTCCATTGGGTAAGCGTGGAAGCGACATTGATAACCGGCACCAGCGCCGAGCGCAGGCTGAGCCATGCATAAGCTTTGGCATGCTGAACGGCATGTCCGCATTCGTGCGCGGCTACGGCAGCAGCGGCCACGCTCCGGCTGTGATATACATCGGGACTTAAGTTAACGGTCTTATCCGCCGGGTTGTAATGGTCGGTCAACTGACCTTCGGCGGAAATCACTTGTACATCATAAATATGATTATCCTTAAGCATTTGCTCGGCAACTTCCTTGCCCGACATGCCCGAAAGCAAGCCGATTTCTGAATATTCCTTGAATTTGCTCCTGAAGCGCCATTGTACGATGAAGCTGACCACCGCCACGGCGATCATCAGCAGCCATGCCGGGCCTATTGTAATATATCCTGTAATGAATGATAAATGATCCATAGTAAAATATCCTTTCAAAAGGTATTTCAAAAAGCATTCCACGACGGGCTGGTCAGTCTCGTGATTTTTTTTGACTTTTGGCTTTATTCAGCACATGGCAAATACTTTTTCATACTGGGAACGCACGGCTTTCATTGATGATGCTGATGTGATCGTTATCGGCAGCGGCATTGTCGGCTTGAGCGCGGCCCTGCACCTGAAAAGAAAGGAACCGGGTCTGAAGGTTGCTGTACTCGAAAGAGGTTTCCTGCCGAGCGGCGCCAGTACCAAAAACGCCGGTTTTGCCTGTTTTGGGACGGTTTCGGAGCAAATATCCTATTTAAGCCGGTCGTCTGAAGAAGAGGTTTTACGGCTGGTGGATTATAAATGGCGGGGTTTGCAGCGCCTGCGCGAAAACCTGGGCGACGACAACATCGGTTTTTATCAGTACGGCGGCTATGAACTGTTTATGAACGACGAGGCCGACCGGGCCGAAGAGTGCCTCGACAGGTTAACATATTTTAACAATCTGCTGAAACAGGCTATCGGCGGCGCTGACATTTATGCAGTTGCCGATGCCAAAATAGCGGATTTTGGCTTTCACAAAGTAAGCAGGATGATCTGTAACCGCTACGAAGGGCAGATACATACGGGCCGTATGATGCGGGCCCTACTGAACCGCGTCTATGCAGAAAATGTGCTGGTGCTGGACAATTGCAGCGTGGACTCCATACAACAGGATGACAGCGGTATCTGCTTACAGACTGCGCACGGGAACTTCCGCACAAAAAAAGTGATACTGGCTACCAATGCTTTTGCCGCACAGCTTTATCCTGAACTGGATGTTGTGCCGGGGCGCGGGCAGGTGCTGGTGACAAAACCCATACCCGGACTAAAGCTGAAAGGAACCTATCATTTTAACGAGGGTTATTATTATTTTCGGAATACAGACGGCCGTGTGCTGTTCGGCGGTGGCAGGAACATCGATTTTGAAAAGGAGAAGACCTGGGATTTCGGCCAGACGGACGAGGTGAAGAATAGTTTGATTACTTACCTCGATGAGGTCATTTTACCGGGGCAGCCTTATGAGATCGATTACTGGTGGAGCGGCATCATGGGTTTCGGCGAAGACATCAGCCCCATCATTAAAGAGGTGCAGCCTGGCATATTTTGCGCGGTGCGCTGCAACGGCATGGGTGTAGCCATGGGCAGCCTGATTGGCGAGGAAGTGGCCGGACTTTCATTGCGGTAAACGGCTTTGATTTATTAAAACCCGCTTTGGTAATCTTTGATCTGCGTTTGGCTTGCCCTGGCCATCCATGCTTCTGTCAATAGTCGCTTCAGGACTTCAGGGTCCGCTTTTGCGAGATTGACCAGCACGGTTGGATAATTGCGGTAATGGTCGGTCATAAAAAATACTTCCGGGTCTTTTTGCAGCCATTTGTCCCGCTCATCCGTGCGCACCACCAATACTTCACCGTTTTCCCAAAGCCGGGCCAGGAATTTCTTTTGTACATAAAAAGCGGGCGTCCCGTGGCTCGGGCTCTCCGTCACACCCGGCAGCGCAAGCAGTATATTGCGGATAAATTGCAGGAATATGAACGGATCGCTCATAACATTAGTCTTAAAACAGTTCCGCCAGTCTTTCCAGCGCCATGCCTCTCGATCCCTTGATCAGCACGGTGGCATTCTGCACCGGCCTGGCCTTTAGCCCTTCAAGAGCTTCTTCGGTTGATGGGTAAAATACAGCTTTACCGCGGTCAATGTCATTTGTTTTCATGCCTGCCCTATGAAATTCTTTGCCGATAAATATCGCTTCATCCACATCTGCATCCAGCGCTTTGCGGATGATGGCTTCGTGTTCGGCGGCGGCCTCTTCTCCCAGTTCAAACATATCGCCCAGCACCAGCACCTTTCGCCCGGCTTCAATTTTGCCCAGGTTTTCTATCGCTACAGCCATGCTGCTCGGGTTGGCGTTGTAATAATCGCATATCAGCATGTTGGTTGCGGTTTGTACAACCTGCGAACGGTTGTTTTTGGGCTGATAGCCCGTAATACCCGTGTTGACCTCTTCAGGGGCTAGCTTAAAATACAGCCCGATGCAGATAGCCGCAAGAATATTGACCAGGTTATAAGCGCCCGTCAATTGTGTTTTTATCGTATAGTTCTGCCCATTGCTGTGGTCGGTCCATTCCAGCGCAAGATAAGGTGAGTTATCCGTGATCCGGCCTGAAACCAAACTCGATGACTCAGAATCGCCATAGTATACCACATTTTTCATCCCCCGAACCTGCTGCATTTCCATCAAAACGGGGTCGTCACAATTAATAAAAGCTACGCCTTCTTCCCGACTCAAATAATCATATAGTTCGCCTTTGCCCTTTTTTACACCCTCCACGCCTCCAAATCCTTCCAAATGTGCTTTGCCAACGTTGGTGATCAGTCCATGCGTTGGCTGCGAGATGCTGCAAAGCATAGCGATCTCCTTTTGATGATTCGCCCCCATTTCGATAACCGCCATTTGATATTCAGCTTGGATGTTGAGTACGCTCAGTGGTACGCCGATATGATTATTAAGGTTGCCTTGCGTGGCGTAAGTATTGAAATGCTGCGAAAGCACCGCGTTGATCAGTTCCTTGGTGGTGGTTTTGCCGTTTGTACCGGTCAGCCCCACAACGGGTATGGTTAGTTGCCGGCGGTGATGCCGCGCCAGGTCCTGCAGGGCTTTCAACGTATCGTCGACCAGCAGGCACTTTTCATTAACCCGGTATGCCGGGTTATCGATCACCGCAAATGCAGCGCCCGATTCAATGGCTTGTCCGGCAAAAGTGTTGGCGTCGAACTTTTCGCCCTTCAGCGCAAAGAACAGGCAACCCGGTGTTATTTTCCGCGTATCAGTGCTGATGACGGGATGTTTGAGGTAGGTCTGGTATAATTCTTCGGTTGTGGTCATGATGATACGTACAAAGATAGAAGAGCTATCGTTTTTGCAGTTCGGAATATTATTTTTTAGCTTAGCTTACCCGATATGCTGAAAAGGTTACTTTCTTCGGTTATTTTTCTACTTTATAGCATCGCTGTCTTTGCGCAGCAGTTGCAGTCGCCCTCCGAATTTTTAGGATATAAGCTGGGTTCGCAATTTACGCCGCATGCGCGTATCGTGGCTTATTGCAAATATGTGGCTGAAACATCGAAGAATGTGAAGCTGATGCAGTACGGTACGACCAATGAAGGCAGGCCACTGATCGTCCTGTTCATTGGATCGGACGAAAACATTAACCGGCTGGAACAGGTCAGGCAGCACAATTTATGGCTGGCAGGGCAATGCGATAGTGGCGCTTCGGTCAAAAATGCGCCTGTTATTGTTTGGCTGAGCTATAATGTACACGGCAACGAGCCGAGTTCGAGCGAAACGGCCATGCAGGCGCTGTATGAATTTGCCGACCCGTCCAATGCGCGTACCCAGGCCTGGCTCAAAAACACACTCGTGATCATCGATCCCTGCCTCAACCCGGACGGCCGCGAACGTTACATTAATTTTTATAATTCGGTAAAAGGTGCTGCGCCCGATCCTGACCCGGTATCGCGCGAGCATAGCGAACCCTGGCCCGGCGGCCGTGTAAACCATTATTATTTTGACCTCAACCGCGACTGGGCATGGCAAACGCAGAAAGAAATGCACGCGCTTACAACACTGTTTGACCGCTGGCTGCCGCAGATACATGTAGATTTTCACGAACAGGGCTATAATTCGCCCTACTATTTTGCCCCTGCTGCCGAACCCTATCACCGCGATATTACCCCCTGGCAAAGGGAGTTTCAAAATATCATCGGCCGCAACAATGCCCGGTATTTCGACGAGCACGGATGGCTGTACTATACACGCGAGGAATATGACCTGCTGTACCCATCGTACGGAGATACTTATCCCATTTACAATGGTTCCATCGGCATGACTTATGAGCAGGGCGGAATCGGTGCGGGACTGGCTGTGGTGACACGAACCGGGGATACGCTTACGCTTGCCGACCGTATTGCGCATCATCTTTCCAACAGCCTGAGTACTGTAGAAACAGCCTCACAAAATGCCGCAAGGGCGCTGGAGGAGTTCAAAAAATACTATGATAACAGCCGCAGCAATCCACCGGGCGAGTATAAAACCTATGTGATCAAAAACGATAACCCTGATAAGATCAGCCTGCTTGCCGGGTTGCTTAGCAAAAATGGCATCCGGTACGGATTTGGTATAAAGGGCCGCGAGGAGGGTTATGATTACGTTACCGGTAAGACAGAGCAGTTTGAGATCGATGCGAAGGACCTGGTTGTTAATGCCTACCAGCCCAAAGCTGTACTGGCCAATGTGCTGCTCGAACCCAAAACGTTTGTTGCCGATTCGGACACGTATGATATCACAGCCTGGTCGCTGCCGTATGCCTACGGACTGAAAGCCTATGGCGTTAAAGCATCCGTTAAACCGGTTTCAGCCAGCCAGCCTATGGCGCAAACATCCATAACTGCGAACCACCCGGTATACGCCTACATTGCACCCTGGCGCTCCATGTACGACGCCCGGTTCCTGTCGGCCCTGCTGCAACGTCATATCAAAGTTCGGTTTACGGAGGCCCCCTTCACGACCAATGGCAAAACATTTGCCGCGGGATCACTGATCATAGCTAAAGCGGGTAACAGGGAAAAAGACCTGGACGAATTGGTCCTTTCCCTTGCCGATAGTTGTAAAGTCGCTCTCACCGGGCTAAGCACCGGCTTTGCGGATAAAGGTGTTGACCTGGGTTCGCATTACGTGCATTATATCCATCCGCCCAGGGTAATGCTGGTTACCGGCGAGGGCACATCGGCCGAAGCCATGGGCGAGGTTTGGTACTTTTTTGAACAAGAACTCCATTATCCCGTCACGCTGGTCAATTACCGAGATCTTCACCGCGTACGCTGGAGTGATTTTGATGTTGCCATTTTCCCCGACGGAAGTTACGACAACCTGCCTGCCGAAAAGCTGCAGAATTGGGTTCATGATGGCGGGAAGCTGATCGCTATGCAAAACATGGTATCTCTGCTGGTGGATAAAAAAGGTTTCCTGATCAAAAACCTGCCATCGAAAGAAGATACGGCCAAAAACAAGCAGGACCTGGTAAAGGAGTATGCTGATCGCGACCACGATGCCATTCGTTCGAGTGTTCCGGGAACAATATATAAAGTAAACTTAGACAATACGCATCCGCTGGGTTTTGGCCTGGACAAGGATTATTTTACCCTCAAATTAGACGATGACCTGTACAGCTATCTTGAAGGCGATGGCTGGAATGTTGGCACGCTCGGTAAAAACGGTTATGTAGAAGGATTTGTGGGTCAAAAAGCAAAGGAGAAACTAAAGAACGGCCTTTTATTTGGTGTGCAGTCGCTGGGACGGGGCTCGGTTGTTTACTTAGTTGATGATCCGCTTTTCCGCT
>DASZWG010000205.1:0-2998 GCA_035546675.1 Mucilaginibacter sp.
TAAAGCTAAACCGCAACAGGACCACGAAAGTCTGACGATCACAACAAGCGATCATCCGGATCACATCAATATAACCATATCCGATAGCGGTACCGGGATAAGCCCGGGAGTAAAACAAAGGATATTTGAGCCTTTTTTTACCACTAAAGGCGTCGGCGAAGGGACCGGTCTTGGGCTATCCATTGTATTTGGGATCATAGAAGACCATCATGGCACCATTGATGTAGAGTCGGAGCCCGGAAAAGGAACCACATTTATAATCACGCTGCCAAAAAACCTGGAGTGATCAGAAAAACTTATCAGGATTGGGCACCAGGTTCAGGAACGATTCAAAATTCTTTTCGTAGTGAGTTTGGTCGAGGCGGTAATAGAAAGCACCTTTTTTGGAGGACAGCTTATCCTTTTCGGGCAATTTGACCAGCAGCCCGGTCGACAGTAATTTGCGGCTAAAGTTGCGGTCGTCAAACTGCGTCTGGTAAACACCTTCGTACAGGGCCTGTAATTGTGGTATGGTAAATTTCTCAGGCAGCAACTGGAACAGAATGGGGTGCAGCGCCGCCTTGTAACGCAATTGGCGTAAGGCAAGTTTTACCATTTCGGCGTGGTCGAAGATCAGTTCGGGAGCGTCGGTCATCGGGAACCACTCGGCATGGAACTCGTCGTTGAGCTGCTTCTCGTACTGGTGAATATCGATCAGCGCATAGTAGGCAATAGAAAGTACACGTTCAACCGGGTCGCGATCAGGATTGCCAAATACGTGGAACTGATCCATGTAGACGTTTTTGAGGCCGGTACGCTGTTCCAGTACACGGTTAGCGGCATCTTCGGGCGATTCGGAAGGCTGAATAAATCCCCCCATCAGGCTCCACTTATGCTTTTCCGGTTCTATGGCCCGCTGCACGAGCAGCAATTTTAAGTTCCATCCGTCAAAACCGAAAATGATACAATCGACTGCTGCTAAAAGTCTTTTCTGGCCGGTATATCTTTGCATGTGTGAGTCCTGGTTTACAATTCTAAAAATAAATCTGTTGCCCTGAAAATCTTTTGCGGACGCAGACCGTTATTCATGAGGTGAGCAAATTAAAACATTTTTAATAAACGTTTCACAAATAAAGCGCTAATATCATAGCTTTACCCGATAAACCAATTGTTATGCCTTCCAGATCATTTACACCGGAGCAAATTGCCGCGTATCACCGGGATGGTTACCTTGTGGTGAAAAACTTCTGTTCGGAAGCAGAGGTGAACAAGCTCTATAAAACAGCCCTCGAAGACGATGCCATGCGCAAGAACGCGCTTGACCTGAACGACCTGTCAGGGAAAAAAACACGTTTGTCGCTTTGGTTCACGCCGGGAAATGATGTATTCGGTTACCTCACCCGCAGCGAACGCATGGTGAACATGGTGTCGCAGTTGCTCGATAGTGATGCACCGGTATGTCATTTCCATTCCAAACTGATGCAGAAAGAGCCAAAAGTGGGCGGCGCGTGGGAATGGCACCAGGATTACGGGTACTGGTATAAGAACCAGTTCATGTTCCCTGATCAGCTAATCAGCGTAATGGTTGCTCTTACTAAGGCCAATAAGGAGAATGGCTGCCTGCAGGTGATCAAAGGCTCGCACAAAATAGGCCGTGTAAATCACGGCTTTTCGGGCGAGCAGGTAGGCGCCGATATGACGATGGTAAATAATGCCCTGAAAGCCATGGATCTGGTTTACAGCGAGCTGCAGCCGGGCGATGCGCTGTTCTTCCACAGCAACCTGCTGCACCGGTCGGAAGCCAACTTATCCGATCACCCGCGATGGTCCATCATTTCCTGCTATTCATCCCAGTCGAACCTGGCTTATAACGAGACCTCAACCTCGTGGCACACCCCTGTAAGCATCGTGCCCGACGAAGCCATACTGGAATGGGAAGCCAGTTCGCTCTCCAATAACGACTTTTTGAAAAAGGAAAACGACCCGGCTTTGAAAGAAACCGGGTGGGAAAAGGAAATTAATAATTGATCTTGAACCTTTATAACTCATACAACTTTTACAACCAATACAACTGATATGAAAATAGCCATGCTTGGTTCGGGCTTTATTGCCCGCTTTTATGCCGATTCGCTGGCGGCACAGCGACGTAAGGATATACTGGTCAGCGTTTACTCGCGCTCGATGGAAAGAGCTGCCAAATTTGCCAAAGACTACGGCTTGCCCCATTACAGCGACAACATGGATGAAGTTGTCGGTAACCCGGAAGTGGATGTCGTAGTGATCGCTTTATCGAACGAGCTTCACTTGCCCGCAGTTGAGGCCTGTGCCAGGGCCGGCAAGCATGTGCTGTGTACCAAACCCCTGGGCCGCACGGGCGAAGAGGCCCAAAAAATGCTGGAGCTGGTTGAAAAAGCCGGCATCATGGGCGGCTACCTGGAAGATTTGTGTTATACCCCGAAATTCCTGAAATCGCTGGCCAGCGTAAAGGCAGGCAGCATAGGCCGCGTGCTGTGGGCCAAATCAAGGGAAACGCACCCCGGCCCGCACAGCGACTGGTTCTGGAACAAGGAACTGTCCGGCGGCGGGGCCATTGTCGACCTGGGCTGTCATTGTATCGAAATATCGAGAAATTTTATTGGAAAGGATATTAAGCCTGTAGAAGTAATGTGCTGGGCGGCGACGCAGGTGCATCCCATCGCTGCTGAGGACCATGCTATCGGGCTTGTGAAATATGCCAACGGCGTGATCGGGCAGTTCGAGGTTAGCTGGTGTTTCCGCGGGGGTATGGATCTGCGCGACGAAGTAATGGGCAGCGAAGGAACTATCTGGCTCAATAATTTCCTGCGCACCGGTTTTGATATGTTCAGCACCGGCAAGGGCACCAATTATGTAGCCGAAAAGGCCGAATCATCCAGCGGCTGGCTGTTCCCGGTGGGCGACGAAGTAAACGAACTGGGCTATAATCACATGTTTACGGATATGTTCGACGCCATTGAACAAAAGCGCGAGCCGCAGGAAA
>DASZWG010000206.1:0-9580 GCA_035546675.1 Mucilaginibacter sp.
AGGTAGGCAGCGCTTCTTTCAGCTCGCTGATGGCGCGGTTTACCTTTTCATTATATGCTTCGGGCGATTCGTGGCCTTCACAGGCACAGGGTCGCCCGCTGTTGCAGGGTCCGTTATTGGTTTGCACAAAGCAAAGTCTGGGGCAAAGCTCATGTTCTTCCATCAGCCGGGTAAGCAGGTTGCGGCCGTCGAGCAGTGAGTTGCAGGTGTACAGCGGATTTGCCAGCTTGCGTTTTTTATCCACAGCGAGGCGCAGGTACCCGCGCTGGTCCTCGAAGGCATACAAGCCGAACGCATGCTCGAAGCGTTTAAGCGAGCGGTTGTATTGCGGCCAGAGTCGTTTGATCTCGATGGCCTCCAGCACAAAGGCCACCAGTTCGGTGCCGCAATCCTGGTAGGTGATGTGGTGAATGTTGCGCAGGAACTCCTGCCGCTGCGGACCGGGATTATTACCGCTGAAATGGCTGCTTACGCGCTGTTTTACGTTCCGCGCCTTGCCTACATAGATCACCTTTCCCTTTTCGTTATGGAAGTAATAAACGCCGGGCGTATAAGGCAGCCGGTCGATGTCTTCCTTCGGCAAATTAGGCGGCAGCACCTGCTCGCGCGAGCGTTGCTTCAGTGCATTCAGGATATGATTGCCGGTGTCGCTTCGCAGCAGCAGCGAAAACAATTCGGCAGTTGCTTCGGCGTCTCCGGCGGCGCGGTGCCTGCTTTCGTTATCGATCCCGAGATAATGACAAAGCTTTCCGAGGCTGTACGACGGCAGTCCCGGCAGTATCTTGCGCCCCAGCCTTACGGTGCACAGCTTATTGCTCTGTAGCTCGTAACCCGATCTGGCCAGGTGATGGCGTATGAATGAATAATCGAAATTGACGTTGTGCGCCACGAATATCTTGCCGTGGAGCAGGTGGTAAATATCCGCCGCCACATCCTCAAATGCCGGGGCGTCCTGCACCATTTCGTTAGTGATGCCCGTAAGCGCACGGATATAGACCGGGATATCCATTTTGGGGTTGACCAGCGTACTGAACCGCTGCGTCACCTTTTTGCCATCGTGGATACAGATCGCCACTTCGGTAATGCCGTTCGCACTGGCATGCCCTCCCGTAGTTTCGATATCGACAATGGCGTACATTTTTTCAAATTTAGCAGTTTTTGGTTGTAATGTTGGAAAGTTTGAATGTTGAAATGTTGTAGCATGTATTAAAAAACAAAACCCGGTATGAACCGGGTAAGTATTCCAAATTGAACATTAAATTAACATTCCAACCTTACAAACTTTTCAACCTTACAACAAAAGAATTATCTCTTCTTCCCCTTCTGCGCCTGCTGTTGCTGACGCATCATTTCTTCCATGCGAGCCTGGAAACCTGATTTTTTCTTTTTGTCTTCGGGTTTCTTTTTGTTTTCCTGTATCTGTGCGTGGATCTTTTTATCATCCACCATCTGGCGGATCAGGAACTGCTGACCGAACGTAAACATGTTGGCCAGGAAATAGTAATAGTTCAAACCTGCCGGGTAATTGTTCAGCGCGATGAGGAAGATGACGGGTGTGATGTAACCGATATATTTCATCTGCCCGGTGGCGCCCGATATCTGGTTGTTAAAGTAGGTGTAAAGCAGCGTGGATATGGTCATGAGCAAACACATCAAACTGATGTGGTTCACTCCGAATATCGGTGAAAAGTTCACCACCGAATCGTAGGTCGACAGGTCATGCATCCACAGGAAGCTCTGGCCCCGCAACTCGAACAGATTCGGGAAAAAGCGGAAGAACGCCAGCACGATCGGCATCTGCAGCACTAAAGGCAGACAGCCACCGAGCGGGTTTACACCGGCTTTTTTATACAATTTCATGTATTCCTGCTGCAGCAGGGTCGCATTATTGTCGCCAACTTTGGCCTTGATCTCGTCCATTTCAGGTTTCAGGATGCGCATTTTGGCCATCGAGAGATACGACTTGTAGGTGAGCGGCGAAAGCACCACTTTGAGCAGTAAGGTAAGCACAAGGATGATGAGACCGTAGTTCCAGTTAAACTGGTTCAGGAAATTGAACACCGGCAATACCGCGAACCGGTTGATGTATTTCAGCGGGCCCCAGCCCAGGTCGATCACCTTTTCCAGGTCGTAGCCCTGGGTTTTCATGATCGAAAAGCGGTTGGGACCGTAATAAAATTCGAGCGGTATGCTGCCGTCCACGTTTCGGGTGAAGGTCAGGTTAGCCTTCATCTGTTTTACATGCGTCGTATCGTTCACATCGGTGCTTACGGCCAGATCCGATTTATCGATGCCCTGCCTGGCGATCAGCACATCGGCAAAGAAGCGCTGCTTGAAAGCCACCCAGCGCATTTTTTTATCCGAGATCGTTTTCTGATCGTCCTTACCCGTACTCAGGTCGTCGACAGCGTTTTCCGTATTATAATAATATACGGTCGAGTACAGCCGCTCCATTTTCAGGTCCTTTTCCTGCTCAAGGAGGTCGGCCGACCAGCCCAAGTTAAAGGTATTGCTATTGGCGATCACGTTGTCCAAACCTGTGCTCCGAATGGTCAGTCCCAGTTTGAAGCTGTTGCCTTTCAGCGAATAGATGTAATCAATGTATTGCGTAGGGCTGTAGCTCAGCCTCATGGTAACCGAGCTTGAGTCTTTGCCTGTTACTTTCAATCCCTGTACGCTTGGCGTAAAATACAGGTCATTGGTGCTGATGGGCTTGTCCTGTACGCGGAAATTGAGTCCGAAGCTGTTGTTCGTATCGCCCTTGAAAAGGATGAGCGGCTTTTTATCGAATGTCTTATAATTCTTCAGCTCAACCGAATAAACACGGCCACCGCGGGTGCTGAGCTCTATTTTCAGCTCATCATTTTCCAGCGTGATCAGCTTTTCCGTACCCACAGAAGCGGCCCCGAAAGGCGATTTCAGCAATGCTGTATCGGTTGTTGCTGCTGCCGTTTTTTTTGTGGAATCGTATTTTACGGTAGCAGTTGCCTGGGTTTTGGCGGTTTCGGCTTTCTTTAATGAGTCGAGGTGTTGTCTTTGTTTTTCCTTCTTGATGTCATCGGCCGAGGGCTTCAGTAAGAAGAATGACCCCAGCATAATGAGAACGATCAGGAAAAACCCTGTATATGTATTTTTATCCATTTCGTACTTTACTTCCTGCGTGCATAGTCCAGCGAAGCGGCGACAAAGTTAACAAAAAGTGGGTGAGGATTAGCAACTGTTGATTTTAATTCGGGGTGAAATTGTCCGCCGACGAAAAACGGGTGTTTTTTCAGCTCAATGATCTCGACCAGGTTGTTGTCGGGATTGATACCCGAGGCAGTCATACCGGCATCTTCATACTGTTTCAGGTACTGGTTATTGAACTCGAAACGGTGGCGATGGCGCTCCGAAATATGCGTTTTGCCGTAAATGCTCCATGTTTTAGTGCCCTTTTTGATATCGCAGGGATAGGCGCCCAGCCGCATAGTGCCGCCTTTGTTTTTGATCTTTTTCTGATCCTCCATCATATCGATCACCGGGTAGGGCGTATGCGGGTTCATCTCGGTGCTGTTGGCGTTTTTCAGTCCCAGCACATTGCGGCCGAACTCGACAACGGCACATTGCATACCGAGGCAGATGCCGAAGAAGGGGATATTGTTCTCGCGCACATAGCGTATAGCTTCTATTTTGCCCTCAAATCCGCGCTCGCCGAATCCGGGCGCAACCAATACGCCGTGAAGACCTTGTAGCCGTTCAACTGCATTTTCGGGCGTCAGTTGTTCCGATGGGATATAGTCAACCCGCACCTTGCATTCATTTTTGGCGCCGGCGTGGATGAACGATTCACTGATGGATTTGTAAGCGTCGGGCAGCTCTACGTATTTGCCCACAAGGCCTATGCGTACTTCGGCCGTCGGGTTTTTCAGTCTTCCGAGGAAATCCTTCCAGCTTTCCAGATCGGGCTCGTTTTTGTGCGAGAGTCTCAGCTTGGTCAGCACGATCTTGTCCAATTGTTCTTTCAGCATCAGCAACGGCACATCGTAAATGGTCGAAGCGTCGATCGATTCGATAACCGCATTGATATTAACGTTACAGAAAAGCGCCACTTTTTTGCGGATATCCTGGGTCAAATGGTGTTCGGTACGGCATACCAGCACATCCGGCTGGATCCCGTATTCGAGCAGTGTTTTTACCGAGTGCTGCGTCGGCTTGGTCTTCAGTTCGCCTGCAGCGGCCAGGAAAGGGATCAGCGTAAGGTGGATAACCAGCGAATTGCTCGGCCCGATCTCCCACCTGAACTGGCGCACGGCTTCCACAAAAGGCAGCGATTCGATGTCGCCGACCGTGCCGCCGATCTCGGTGATCACGATGTCGTAATCGCCGCTCTCGCCCAGTATACGGATGTTGCGTTTGATCTCGTCGGTAATGTGCGGCACTACCTGTACCGTTTTTCCAAGGAAGGCGCCCTCGCGCTCCAGGTTGATCACATGCTGGTAAATGCGGCCGGTGGTGATGTTGTTGGCCTGCGACGTAGGTGTGTTCAAAAAGCGTTCGTAATGGCCCAGGTCAAGGTCGGTTTCGGCGCCGTCCTCGGTCACGTAACATTCGCCGTGCTCGTAAGGATTCAGCGTCCCCGGATCGATGTTGATATAGGGGTCGAATTTTTGGATGGTAACGCGGTACCCGCGGGACTGGAGAAGCTTGGCTAAAGAGGCAGAAATAATGCCTTTCCCTAACGACGAGGTAACGCCGCCCGTCACAAAAATGTATTTGGTCATGATGATCAGTTATTTTGCGGGCAGGCTTTTACCCCTGAACCGTTTGTTTGTGTACGGGATACAAAAGTAAGAAAATTAGTTGAATTGGTTGTAAATGTTGAAAAGGTTTGGCGTTGTTGAAAATGGTGTCCTGAACTATTACATCTGGTAAGATCATAGTATTCATTCCATAATTTAATCATAGTTCAAGACAATAGTTCAGACAGCTTCTTTAAGTCTTCCGGTGTATCAATAGCGTATGTTTCCAGGTCGGTTTCGGCGGTCTTGACGCGATAGCCGTTCTCGATCCAGCGCAATTGCTCTAAGCTTTCGGCTTTTTCGAGCAGTGATACCGGCAGTTTGGTGATCTGCTGCAAAATATCCGAACGGTAGCCATAAATGCCGATATGTTTATAATAGGTAAAATGCTGCAGCCAGTTTTGCGGTTCCTGTCCGCGCATATGCGGCAGGGGAGAGCGCGAGAAGTAAATAGCTTCCGAGTTTGTATTCAGTATGACTTTGGGCGAATTGGGGTTGTTCAGTTCATCGTTAGTCTGCACCTTTTTGACTAAGGTTGCGATCTGTGTACTGCTGTCATTAAAACAGCCGGCCACTTTGCCGATCTGTTCCGGATCTATATACGGTTCATCGCCCTGGATATTGATAACAACGCTGAAACCCGGATAGCTCAGGGCGACTTCGGCACAGCGGTCGGTGCCGCTCTGGTGATCGGGCGAGGTCATGACAGCCTTGCCTCCGAAGCCGGTAACATGACCGAATATGCGTTCATCGTCAGTGGCAACGATCACCTCATTCAGCAGGGGGCATTTTTGCGCCTGCTCATACACCCGCCTGATCATGCTTTTACCGGCAATATCGGCCAGCGGCTTCCCCGGGAACCGGGTAGATGCGTAACGGGCGGGGATGATACCGAGGATTTGCATATTGGCAGGGTTAGACGTTCAACGTTGTACGTATTACGTTGGACCGGAATTGAAACGTACAACGTAATACGTATAACGTACAACTTAAAATAATCCGTTTATCTCTCTCTCGATCTTATCGACGATCGCTGCCATATCCTCGGTGTTATTGGCAAAGTCGAGCTTGTCTTTGTCGAGTATCAGCAGCTTACCGAGCTTATAGTTTTTGATCCACTTTTCGTACTTGTCGTTCAGCTTTGACAGGTAATCGAGCCGTATGCCGATCTCGTATTCCCTGCCGCGGCGATGAATATTGTTCACTAAGGTCGGCACCGAGGCTTTAAGGTACACCAGCAGGTCGGGTGGTTTGATAAACGCGGTAATGTTATCAAAAATTGCCTTGTAATTCTCAAAATCGCGCGTCGTCATCAGGCCCATATCGTGCAGATTCTCTGCAAAAATGTAGGCGTCCTCGTAAATGGTGCGATCCTGGATGATGTTCCGGTTAGTCTTCTGTATCTCGATGATCTGTTTAAAACGGCTGTTCAGGAAATAGATCTGCAGGTTAAAGCTCCAGCGTTTCATATCGCCGTAAAAATCTTCGAGATAAGGATTGTTATCCACAGCCTCGTACAGCGGGTTCCAGCCATAGTTCTTGGCCAGTAATTCGGTCAGTGTGGTTTTGCCGGCGCCTATGTTGCCTACAACAGCTATGTGCATTTGCTAAAGATAAAATTCATAAGTTAAAAGTCAAAATGCCTGTTTGCCCATCCTGAATCCTTCCCTTATGGAAGGACTTCCGGCCGATTAAAAAGTCTCCCCTTAGGGGAGATTCAGAGGGGCTAAAATCCCCTGAAACCGATAATTTCCCTCACCTCCTTAATGGTGCGCGATGCGCTTTCCCTTGCTTTAATAGCGCCGTGTTTGGCTACCTGCCTCAGGTAAGTGGCGTCGGCGGCAATGGCGTTGATCTTTTCGCGGATAGGCGCCGTGGCGATGATCATATCCTCGGCCAGCTGTTTCTTCATATCGCCGTAGCGGATCTGGCAGGTATTATACAAATGATCGAAGTGCGCATAGGTGTCGAACGATGAAACCACTTTCATCAGGTCGAACAGGTTTTGTATCTCTTCAGGTTTCTTCTGGTTATCCATCGTCGGGCCGCTGTCGGTTACCGCGCGCATGACCTTTTTGCGGATCACCTCCGGTTCGTCCGACAGGTAAATGGCATTGCCTTCGCCTTCGGATTTGCCCATTTTGCCTTTGCCGTCGAGCCCGGGTATTTTTACCAGGTTTTTGCTGAAGCTGAAGGCGTAAGGCTCGGGGAAATAATCGTGCTTGTATAAACGGTTGAAACGGTTGGCGAAAGTTCGGGCCATTTCCAGGTGCTGTTCCTGGTCGCGGCCAACGGGTACTTTAGTGGCCTTGTGGATGATGATATCCGCCGCCATCAGCACGGGGTAAGTAAGCAAACCGGCGTTCACGTTTTCGGGCTGTGCGCGAACCTTATCCTTGAACGAAGTGCTGCGCTCCAGCTCGCCCAGGTAGGCGTTCATGTTCAGGTACAGGTACAGCTCAGCTATTTCGGGCACGTCCGACTGGATGTATATCGTGGCCCTTTCGGGGTCGATGCCCGCGGCAAGGTATTCCACCAGCACCTGTTTTACGTTACCGTGCAGGTCGGCAGGAGTGGGGTGGGTAGTAAGCGAGTGCAGATCGGCAATAAAAAAATAACAATTGTATTCGTGCTGCATCTTCACAAAGCTCTGTACGGCCCCGTAATAGTTTCCCAGATGCAGCTTCCCGGTTGAGCGAATACCGCTAACGACAGTTTCCATAATGGGGCGAAAGTAAGGATTTTTTATATTTTTGTGCACAAATGTATGCATACCACAGCAGGCAGCAGATATGACCATAGATAAGGAAACGGTAGATAAAATAGCCCACCTGGCCCGGCTTGAACTGGCCGATGACGAGAAGGAGAAGCTGATGGCCGATATGGGCAAAATACTGGACTTTATGGCCAAGCTGAACGAGATCGATACGACGGGCATAGAGCCGCTGGTTTACATGACCGATGAGGTGAATGTGCTGCGCGACGACGTGATCAAACAGGAAATAACGCACGAAGAAGCCCTGCTGAATGCGCCTAAACACGACGGCAACTACTTCCTGGTGGCGAAAGTGATAGAAAAGTAGCCGGATCCCGATAGCTATCGGGAGTCGGGAGTCAGGAAGTCCGCGTAGGTCCGGAAGCTGATGATTTCCGGGCTAAAAAGACACGCGAAATCAGCAGTAATTTGAAATTAACGTGAGTGCGGAATATGATTTAGGTAGCCTCACCCCAAACCCCTCTCCAACGGAGAGGGGCTAAATTAAGAATTGAATTCTATATATCTTGCATCGAAGTCCTCTCCTTTGGAGAGGATTATTCGCGAGTATATTACTTTTTTAAAGCGCTCATGAGGGCTTCGCCGTTTAGGTGAGGCAAAACGAAACACAAAAGCTAAAAATCTTATCCCGAAATCAGCAATATTTTTAAATTAATTCCATATAATTCTTTCGGACTTTCGGACTTTTCAGACTTTCGGACTACAAGCCTGTAACAATTCACAGGCTTGTACAGTCAAACAGGGCAAAAACGAATGGAGCCATTAATTATCCTTAAAGACATCGGGCGGAAATACGTGATCGGCGCGGAAACTATTCACGCTATCAAATCGGTATCCCTGACGATCTATAAAGGTGAATTTGTGGCGCTGATGGGCCCTTCTGGTTCGGGGAAATCGACCCTGATGAATATCCTGGGCTGTTTGGATACGCCTACCAAAGGTGAATACATTTTGAACGGAGTCAACGTGAGCAATATGAGCGATAACGAGCTTGCCGAGGTGCGCAACAGCGAGATCGGCTTCGTTTTCCAGACTTTTAACTTGTTGCCGCGCAACACCGCGCTCGACAATGTCGCTCTTCCGCTCATTTATGCGGGTATTAATCGTGAAAACAGGCTGAACCGTGCAAAAATGGCGCTTGAAAACGTTGGGCTCGGCAACCGAATAGACCATAAGCCAAATGAACTGTCCGGTGGGCAGCGGCAGCGCGTGGCTGTGGCCCGGGCGCTGATCAACGATCCTTCCATCATCCTTGCCGACGAACCCACGGGAAACTTAGACACCAAAACATCTATCGAGATCATGGGTTTGATGGAGGATATCCATGCCAAAGGCAATACCATCATCCTGGTAACGCACGAAGAAGATATTGCGCTGCACGCTCACCGCATTGTGCGTATGCGCGACGGACTGATCGAGGATGATTATCCCAATACTAATATCCACCGGGTTGAAAGGCACATCGAACCGGCTTAGCCGTTTCAGCAATTCCCGCATACCCGTACCACAAAATCCGCTAACTGGAGCGCAGTATCCGGCGATACTTCTTTTCGGTAACCGATGATGAGCGTGTGATCGATGATCTCGATCACGATATCTTCGTGGCGCATATCCATCACCACGTTGCGGAAGTTGCGGTCCATCGCCATCTCCGCCTTCCAGCGGTCATTCACCAATACATAAAAGGTATCGCTGAAAGCTTTATCGTCCTCAAAATCCAGTTCGACGGGGTGCACCAGCTCGATGAGTTTATCGGCCAAGGTTTCGGGACGGATCAGCACCCGGCCGAAATCTTTCTTTACATAAGCAAGGCCCCAAACCTGATAATTATACTCCTGATTCGTATTGGTAGCGCCACTATGAGGGGAGAGGTGCTTTTCAATATAATGTTTATCGATGAAAAGCATGTAGCAATTTTCGCCGCGTGTCTTAATGGCAAACGCATCTCTCAGCCTCATGTCATGACAATTACGCAGCATTTCGAACTCTTCTAAATGAAAATCGATATGACCGGTATGTTCTGCCT
>DASZWG010000207.1:0-6244 GCA_035546675.1 Mucilaginibacter sp.
TTACCATCGCACTGATCATCAATATCATTATCGGCGCTGCCGGGTTTTATTTTGCAACAAATATCCTGACCATTATGGGCGCCACGACCGAAACAGCTCGCCTGGGGACCAATTTTACACGTATCATGATGGCCGAAAGCATCATTATTGTGCTGCTGTTCCTGATCAATGGTATATTCCGCGGAGCCGGCAATGCGGCTATTGCCATGCGCAGCCTGTGGATCGCCAACATCGTTAATATTATTATGTGCCCGCTTTTGATCAGAGGCCTGGGACCTGTCCCGGCTTTCGGCTTAACAGGCGCAGCTATCGCCACAACCATAGGCCGTGGTACGGGTGTTTGTTACCAATTGTACCATTTATTCAATGGCAAAAACATCATCAAGGTAAAACTCGCTTACCTGCGGCCGCATTGGGAACAGGTAAAAACTATTTTAAAGATCGCATTGCCCGGAATATTCCAGTTCGTTATTGCTTCGTGCAGCTGGATATTCCTGGCGCAACTTGTCGCTACATCAGGCGGAGATGAAGGTTCAGCCGGCTATCAGACAGCGATCAGGCTTCTCATGTTCTTTATGCTGCCGGCATGGGGTATGAGTAATGCAGCGGCAACGTTGGTTGGACAGAACCTGGGGGCAAAAGAACTGCAGAGAGCCGAGGATTCGGTTTATAAAACCATCAAATATAATGTGATCTACATGGCGCTGGTTACCATTATAAACCTGGCAGCATGCGGCTATTTTGCCGCTTTCTTTACCAACGATCCTGGTGTCAAACATGTTGCCTCCACCGCATTGCGTATTATGAGTACCGGTTACATTTTTTATGGTATAGGCATGGTAATGATGAGCGCTTTTAACGGTGCCGGTGATACCTGGGCAACTACTAAACTCAACTTCATAGGTTTCTGGCTTTTCCAGGTGCCATTAGCTTATATATTGGCAAAAACCCTTAATTGGGGTATCACCGGCGTTTTTATAGCTATTCCGGTGGCGCAAACCTTTATATCGGTAGCTTCTTATTTCCTGTTCCGAACGGGCAAATGGAAAAAGGTTAAAGTGTGAAAATTTGCTTGCACGTATCGGTGGCCGTGGAGTGTTTTGCGGCTGTTGATATGTGCAAAATTATTTGGCGTACTGTTACCGAAACTAACCTACTTTTATACAGAAATATTGTTGGCCAATGAGTAAACTGATCCTGATCGATGATGATATGATGTATCATAAGATCGCCCGTTTGATGCTGGAAGAGTATAGTCCGGTGAAAGAGGTTATTTCCAGTACTGACGGGAAGGCAACGCTGGATTACATTATCGAGAATAAAGAAAAAGACGAGAACCTGCCCGATTATATTTTTGTCGATCTGAATATGCCCGAGTACAGCGGCTGGGATTTTTTGAACGGCTATAAGAACATTTACCAGTCAATTAAAAAAGCAATTAAGGTTTATATTGTTTCCTCTTCTATCGAGCCTGTCGATTATAACCGCTCCAAGGACTACTCCTTTGTTGATTCCTATATTATCAAGCCTTTAAAGCGCGAGTTTTTGAAAACATTAATGGCCTGATTTTTTAATAATTGTAGGTCAATAAATAATTATGCAAATATAGTGGACAAAGTCCACTACTTACAATAATTTTACTTTATGATAAAAAACGATCCCCACATTAACGCCATCCGGTCATTTAACCGTTTTTATACAAATATTATCGGGCTTCTTGATCAGCATTTGCTCGACAGCAAATATTCATTAGCAGAAGCCCGGATAATTTACGAGATCTATTACCACGACGGTATACAGGCATCCCACATTATGGAGTCGATGCACATCGACAAAAGCTACCTGAGCCGGATACTTAAAAAGCTGGAGCGTGAACGTGTTATAACGCGAGAAAGATCAGCCGGAGATGGCAGGGCAGTTTTGATCAGGCTGACAGAGAAAGGCAAAAAAGAGTTTGCTCGGTTAAATATGGCCTCAGATAAGCAGGTTGCCGGGTTAATAGAACCGCTGGCCGGACAGCAGAGGAGGGAGCTTGTAGGTCATATGTCAGCAGTCCGGAAACTTGTTGGTAATGGTATCGGGCATAAGATTGATACAGAAGATGTACAGATCAGAACAAATCTGTTGCCCGGCGATCTGGGTTACCTTGCTTACCTGCATGGGCGAATATATGCTGAAGAGTGCGGCTACGGGCTGAATTTCGAAGGATATGTACTGGAAAGCCTGGGCGAATTTGCTCACGGGTATCATCCTGAAAAGGACCGGGCTTGGATATGCGAACATAAAGGGCAGATCGTGGGATTCCTGGTTGGGGTGCACCGTGGCGACAGCGTGCAACTGCGTTATTTCATATTGCTGCCCGAATACAGAGGTTTAGGTCTGGGCAGAAGGCTGATGGATATGTTCATGGCTTGTATGCGGGAACTGAATGTGACAAAGGCGTACCTGTGGACCACCAACGAGCAGCACACAGCAACAGATTTATATAAGAAATACGGATTTAAACTTGCCGAAGAAAAATCTTCTATCGCTTTTGACAAACAACTGACCGAGCAGCGATATGACCTTGAATTGGCTGTATCCTGATCCCGGAATACTTTAACAGTGTAATAATTTATTACGGTTTCATGCGCCGGAACGGCTTCCGTGACAAATGTCACTGACCGCCTTTACAGCGGCCAATAGTTTTGCAGCAAATTATTTTTTTAATGAGCAGCAGAACACACTTGGTCGCATTGATTTTTACGGGCACGGCATTTTTTACCGCACTTAACGCCAAGGCACAGGACACCACTAAAAACCTGAGCCTGAATGAGGCAATAGCAGCCACGCTTAGCAACAACCGGGCATTGCAGATTGCAAAGCTGGATGAGGGTATTGCGATAGCCAATTATAAGCAAACCCAGGCCGTTTTTTTGCCACGGGTGGACCTGTCATACACAGCCATACGAACCAATGATCCTTTAAACGCATTTGGCTTTAAGCTGGAGCAGCAAAGTATTACTCCCAATGATTTTGATCCATCGCTTCTGAACCATCCCGGTGGCACTACTGACATCATAACTAAGCTCGAGGTTCAGCAGCCAATACTGAATCTTGACATGCTGTATGCCAGGAAAGGCGCCGGTATACAAACCGAAGTCTACAGATACAAAACCCAGCGCACTAAGGAGTACCTGACCTTTGAAGTGCAAAAAGCCTGGCTACAGTTGCAACTGGCTTATGATGCGGAAGACGTGTTGGATGATGCCCAGAAAACAGCACGAGCGGTTTACAAATTTACAGACGATCATTATCGCCAGGGACTTATCCAAAGATCGGATGTGCTGAATGCACAGGTTCATCTTGCCGGGGTAGAAAGTAACCTGGCTAAAGCTAAAAGCAATATCCGCAATGCGTCCGACTATCTGAGCTTGCTGATGGGTACGGAAACAGGAGTCGTTTACAAGATATCCGGGCAAACAATGGTCTATGAGAGTACTATTGATACTGTTCAGAAAGTATCAGATAGCCGGGCCGACCTGATGGCATTGAAAAAGGCCATAGAGGCGTCGGACATGATGGTAAAATCAAACCAGCTGAGTTACCTGCCCAAACTGAATGCATTTGGAAATTACCAGTATAACGATGCGAACCTGACGGGCTTTGGTGCAAATTCATACCTGGCCGGCATACAATTATCGTGGGATATTTTTAAAGGGAACACCCGGAAAAATAAGATCACCGAGCAGAGATTGGAAAGGGACAAAATAGCCCAGCAACTGGCACAACAGAAAGAGCAGAGCAACCTCGAGATCAGTAAAGCCTATCGCGATCTTTCAGATGCCCGGTTTGAAATAACCCGGGAAAAATCAGCTGTTGCGCAGGCCGCAGAGTCGCTCAGGATATTGCGCAACCGTTATGAACAGGGCTTGATCAACACAACAGATATCCTGGCAGCCGAAACCCAATTATCGCAGCAAAAATTCGCCCTGGCACAGGCCGTTTACGGTATGAACGTAACCCGGGCTTACCTGGCATTATTAACTACATCGACAATCAAATAATCTTTCAGAATATGCAAATAGCTACAAACATGAAATTAATACTGCTTATTGCCGGTGCAGGATCGCTGGTACTTGGCGCCTGTTCCTCAAAAAACGGGAGCGGGGAAACACAAGCCAATATGGGTCAGGCAATTATGGTAACCGTTGCCCATCCATCGGCAGGTACAGGCGACAACATTGAAGTGAGCGGTACGATTGAAGCGGCCCAGACTGCCAATATCAGTACAAGGGTAATGGGATACATTACAAAGCTCAATGTCAGTATTGGTGATCAGGTAAAAAAGGGCCAATTGCTGGGCACGATAAGCAATGAAGACATATTGGCTAAAAGGGCCCAGGCCGATGCGATGATAACACAGGCTGAGGCGGCTTTTAAAAATGCTCAAAAGGACTACGAGCGTTTTACCGCTCTGTACAAACAGCAAAGCGCATCGGCTAAGGAACTGGAGAATGTTACCCTGCAATATACTTCGGCAAAATCGGGTCTGGAAAGCGCCCGGCAGATGCGCAATGAAGCAAATGCCATGCTGAACTATACCGATCTGACAGCGCCTTTTGATGGCGTGATCACACAAAAACAGGCCGATGCAGGCAATATGGCTAATCCGGGTATGCCTATCCTGACCATCGAAGGATCGGGAAGCTACCAGGTAAACGCAACTGTTCCCGAAAATACAATTGACCAGGTAAATCAAGGGCAAACAGCCCTGGTGTCTGTAAGAGCGGCTGGCAAAACTTTTGGCGGCAGGATCACCGAGGTTAGCCGTTCCTCACAATTCACCGGCGGACAGTACATTATCAAAATAAGCATACCCCAAAATGAAAAAAGCGGGCTTTACGGGGGGATGTATGCAGATGTCAGCATACCCGTAAAGAGCAGCGCGCCTCAGGGATTATCCGAAGACCAGGTCATGGTGCCTTTGTCAGCCATTGAGCACAAGGACGAATTGACGGGTCTGTATACTATCAGTAATGATAATACGGCATTGCTGCGTTGGGTACGGCTTGGGAAAACTTACGGTGATAAGGTAGAGGTACTAAGCGGTTTGGCAAAAAATGAAGAGTTTATTGCCGGCGCAGATGGTAAATTATATAATGGCGAACCTGTTAAGATAAAATAAGGGACATGAAGAAAGGATTTTCAGGAAATATAGCGGGGGCGTTCTTACAGTCAAAACTGACGATACTGCTGATGATCGCCTTTTTACTCATAGGCGGTTACAGCACATTTTTGATACCCCGCGAGGAGGAACCGCAGATACAGGTGCCTATGGCCGATGTATTTGTTGGTTACCCGGGAGCCGAGCCAAAAGACGTGGAAACCAAAGTGGCCGCTCCGCTGGAGAAGATCATCTCCAATGTAAAAGGAGTGGAATACGTTTACTCCACCTCGATGAAAGGACAGGCGATGCTCATTGTTCAGTTTTACGTGGGCGAAGATGTCGAACGGTCGCTGGTTAAGCTCTATAGCGAGCTGATGAAAAACATGGACAAGATGCCGCAGGGCGTTACACTTCCGCTGATAAAGACCCGGGCCATTGATGATGTGCCGGTCTTAAGCCTGACGCTATGGAGTGGTAAGTACAGCGATTACCAGTTGCGGCAGATCGGCCAGGAACTGACTAACGAGATTAAAAAGATCAATGATGTATCGGATGTCAATATTATCGGCGGCAGGAACCGACAGGTGAAAGTATTGCTTGATAAGAATAAAATGGCGCAAAGCCATGTCGATTTTCTTTCGGTAAGTAAACAGATACAAGCCGGCAATGCCCAAATGCAGGGAGGCGAACTGTTGCAAAAAGATACTGCATTTTCTGTCGAGACCGGCAATTTTTTATCCGATGCAGACGATGTGGCTAATCTTGTGGTTGGGACAAACCAGCAGCAGCCCGTTTACCTGAAACAGGTTGCCAAAGTGGTTGAAGGGCCGGAAACACCCAGTCAATATGTGTTTTTTGGTTATGGCCGCGCAGATACGACAAAAGCGAATGCCTTCCGCGCGAGTTACCCTGCGGTCACCCTGTCCATAGCCAAGAAAAAGGGCGCCGATGCCATGAAGCTTTCCGAACAGATATTGAAGAAAGTAGCCTTGCTGAAAAAAGACCTGCTGCCCAATGATGTACAGTTGACCGTAACACGCAATTATGGCGAAACTGCATCAGACAAGGTATCGGAGCTTTTATTTCACCTCTTTA
>DASZWG010000208.1:0-4356 GCA_035546675.1 Mucilaginibacter sp.
AAGGCGTGTTCTTTATCATGACCGTATCTATCGGCAAAAAACACTACATGAGCACAGCCCAGATTAAACAACTATCTGATGAAGGAAACGTGATCGCCAGTCATACCTGGAACCACAGCAATTTTAAAAAGCTGTCGACGGCAAAGGACTGGGAAATACAATTGGACAAGCCCACCAAAAAGCTGGAAGAAATAACAGGAAAACCGGTCAAATACTTTGCTTACCCGTTCGGTTTGTGGAACGAGCAAAACCTGCCGCAACTGCACAAGCGGGGTTTTAAATTAGCCTTCCAGTTAGCCGAAAAACGCGACCCGAACGATCCGTTGATGACCGTCCGCCGGCTCATAGGCAGCGGCTACTGGTCGCCCAAAACGCTGCTCAACAACATTGAGCACAGCTTCTGATTCAGGGATTGAGACTTGCGTAGGCCAGCAGGAGTTCTTCGACCGCGATGCCGTTGATCGTCGCTCCCGACAGTTTGCAATCGCTGAATGATACCCCGCTCAGGTCGCAATTGGTGAAGGTGCTGCTATTCAGGTCGCAATCCTCAAAGCGAACGGGCTTGTGTTTAAAAGCCGGATCATACATCGGGTGACCCGGAGGCGGGCCGCCGATGTTGTGGATATAGGCCCCTCCTATTTGCGCGCCTTCTATTTCGAGGTCGCTCAGGTTGGCGTTGACGATGGTCACATTAGCCATCGCCACATCATTAAAATATGAGCCGCTCAGCATGGCATTCCTCGCCTCGATGACCTTGCAATCCTCTTTGATGATGATCCTGTCCATAGATTTTTGATTTATTCAAATTTGGATCATGAAGAGGCCTTCTGCAACCCGTAAAACCGACATTATGAGGGAGTATTTGCGACACAAACATTATATTATGTTTGTATGAATAGCAGAATTTCACTTAAATTTATAACTAAAGACCGGAAAAAATCGTTCTTGTGGTTGCAGGTAACTCCTATGGAGTTTTAAAATTCTTTTCTTATATTTTCCATAAACAGGTGGCTCCTGCGGAGCCTGATTGGAGTTTTTGTATTTAGTTAATTAATATTGAATGACCTACGCAGTATTCTAAAGATGTTTAAAAATATTTCAATATTATTATTTGTGTGTTTATGCAACAGTTGTGTGCGCCAAGACAAAACCCAGTCTGCGAGAAATTTAATAATTGAACACTTTAAGCTGCTCAATGAACATAATTTGAAAGATCTTGCAAAAGAATATTCCAAAAACGTTTTTGTTGTGAGCCCTGATTGCAGGAGTTTAGGCGGGGCAGAACCGATAATCAGATATTATCAATTAGCTTTTACATACTGCAAAAACACCAGGTTCAATGTACACGAGATCATTGCAAATGACTCTGTAGTTGTAGTTAAATATGATATTATGGGTGAAAAGCTGACTCGTCCCCCTACACAAACTAACTTTTATCCATCAGGAATTTCTGTGAGAGAATGCACAGTATTTAAAATAAAGAATAATAAAATCGTAGATGAAGATACTTACACTAACGACAGCTATTACCAGGGTTAAGATAAACAAGCTTTGTTTAACACTGCTCCTTCTGCTGAGTGAATCGATGGGAGCATATTGTCAGTCTTCGGACATCATAATTACTCACTTCAAAGCCATTAACGATCATGATGTAAAAACGATCGCGGGCGGTTATACGGCGGATGCGGCGGTAAGCTCGCCAAACTGGGAAGGCGCAAAAGCTGGGCCCGACAGCATTGCAGTAGTATTTAAGCGGTATTTCAGCTCAACACCCGACCTGGCATACACGGTTACCAACGTCATTGACGCAGGCAATACGGTAGTGGCTGAATATACATTTTCCGGAACATTAAGCAATCCCGAAGGCAATACGCCTGACTATATGAAAGGCAAGAAATATACGCTGAAAGGCTGCGCTGTATTTGTACTGAAGGATGGTAAAATAGCCAAAGAAACCGACTATTTCGACCAGGTTGCTTTCCTGCGCCAGGTCGGCTTCTTTGACCAGAATCGTTAAGGCTATTTTTCTTTTTCAGGGCTTTTACCAGCCGCACGATCTTCTGCCGGCGGCCCCGGCTTGCCGTTCTCATTATCTGGAGTTACCGTAGGCACGCGTTCCGGGTCAGGTTTTTCCTGCTCAGCCGGCAGCTTCCCTTTTTCGAGGTAACTGTCGGGTTCTTTATTGGTGACCGAATTATCCTTATTCGTGATCTTATCATCTTTTGGATCACTGAGCTGCACGTTTTCCATAGCGCTTATTTTAAAGATTCTCGCCTGACGGACCTTGTCCTTTATTGGATGCGCGGGTGTGGTTCGTTTCTTTCAATTCGTTCACGCCGATCTCTTCATGCTCCGGCTCTTCATCTTTTTTCGATATCCATTCCAGTGCTTCATCCAGTTCTTCGAGTTTATAGCCCCTTGACTCACCCGGCATAAAGTGCTTCGCAACGTCAAAAAACCATTCAACACCGGCCTGATCGGTCACGATCGCAACTTTTTTCCATTTGGTAAAATTTTTCAGGCTCAGCTTAAAGTCAGTCCACCACGCAGCGGTGCTAAAATTTTGCACATCTGTTTCCAAAACCAGCAAATAGCTTACTTCGCCCTGCCGTTTGGTCATTTCTTCCAATCTCGGAATCAATACCCGGTTATAATCGTCCATGTCAACGTTGCCCGTGGCACGTATGCCAATTACATGTTCGGGCAAACCTGTTATAAATTGTAGCATTTTCTTAAGTATTTATATAGTTATAACGGCAGTAACGAGATTCTGTTTTTAGTTAAATGCCCCCGGCTGACTGTGAGCAGCTTACAGATGTATCCTTATCTTTGTGCCGATGCAACAAAACCTACAGGCGTACAGCAGGCTGATCAAAAAAGAGGCGAAAAACCTGGGCTTTATGTTTTGCGGCATCGCCAAAGCTGATTTCCTGGAAGAAGAAGCACCGCGCCTTGAAGCATGGCTGAAACAGGGCATGCAGGGCGAGATGCAGTACATGGAAAATAATTTCGACAAACGGCTCGATCCGCGCCTGCTGGTTGATGGCGCCAGGTCGGTCATTTCGCTGGGGCTGAATTATTATACCGACCAGGTTCAAGCCGATCCTTCGGCCCCGAAAATATCCAAATATGCTTATGGCGAGGACTATCACCGGGTGATCAAAGAAAAACTGAAACAACTGCTGGCCGTCATCCGTGAAAAAATAGGCGAGGTGAACGGACGCGCCTTTGTGGATTCGGCACCCGTGCTGGACAAGGCCTGGGCAAAAAAAGCCGGATTGGGATGGATCGGTAAAAACACCAACCTCATCAATACAAAAAAAGGTTCGTTCTTTTTCCTGGCTGAGCTGATCGTCGACCTGGAACTGGAATACGATATTCCCTCAATCGCCGATCATTGCGGTACCTGTACCCGCTGTATCGACGCCTGCCCTACCGAGGCCATAGTGGCTCCTTATATTGTCGACGGCAGCCGGTGTATTTCCTACCTCACCATCGAGCTAAAAAATGAAATACCTGCTGAATTTAAAGACAAGATGGATAACTGGATGTTCGGCTGTGATGTATGCCAGGATGTTTGCCCCTGGAACCGTTTCTCGGTACTGAACCATGAACCGGCTTTTCAGCCCCGAAGTGAGTTACTTAATATGAGCCGTCATGACTGGGAAGATATCAGTGAAGACGTTTTTCAAAAAATATTTAAGAATTCGGCTGTAAAAAGAACTAAATTTATAGGTCTGAAAAGGAATATCAGCTTTTTAGACGGCCCGGCCAGCCTGTAAACCTTTTAGTCCGGCTACAGCCTGAGATGAGAGTATTTGCCAAGATCTTGATATTCCTGTGCCTATACGCAATCCTTATAACCTGTAAAAAGCCTTATGCACCGGTTATTGCAGGCACAGGCGATAGCTATTTAGTTGTCGACGGGTTTATCAACAGCGGCAGCGATAGCACATTCATCAGGCTAAGCCGGACGGTAAGCCTGGACAGTAAAAATTATGATCCTGAAACCGGGGCAACTATTTCAATCGAGAGCGATAAAAATGACACCTATTTTCTGACCGAGATCAGCACGGGTGTTTATGCCGTCAACAATCTCAACCTCCCCACCGACAGGAAATATCGCCTGCATATTATCACGGCCGACCACAAAGAATATGCCTCTGATTTTGTCGAAAATAAAATATCACCCCCTATTGACAGCATATCTACCAAAGTGGCGAAGAACGGAGTACAATTCTTTGTAAATACCCATGACGATTCCGGTAAAACCCGTTATTATTATTTTGATTATGATGAAGCCTGGACCTACTTCGCCGCATTATACTCGAACCTGAATTATGTCAACCACCAGGT
>DASZWG010000209.1:0-2790 GCA_035546675.1 Mucilaginibacter sp.
CGTGTGAAAAATGGCCACAGGCAAACAAGTTATTTTGTCAGTTTCAACGGTAATTATCAAATAAATGGGCTTAAACTGTACGTCAGTTCTCCCACGTACTATCACAGGCAGATTGCTGTTTACGATCTTGATCACAGACCAGAAGAAAAATTGTGTAACGACAGCATATCGTCGTCAGGCGAGCCGGGTAACGGGATATCACTCTCATGCAAAATATCTAAGCTTCGTATCGATATCAACAATGGCGATGATAACCCCATAGTAATAGATAGCATCTCTGCATGGCAGGTTCAGCAATATGCGATCAGCTACCTCGAAAAAGGCCATCGGTATTATCTTTTAACGGGTGATTCAAGCGCTGATGAAGTAAGCTATGATCTCAGTTTTCTGCATTCCAGGCCAATGGCCAAATTTCCGGTAATCAACTATTCGGCTGTTTACAAGAATCCGCTTTTTGCAATTCATCAATTCCCGGGCAGGCGCAATTATACTGTGCTAATCTGGATAACTATCACTATAGTATTACTCCTGTTAGGTCTGTTAACTTGGCGAATGGTTAATGAGATAAATCAAAAGCCGAAAATTTGACACCATTAAACCGGCATAAGTCCTGCTGATTCTGTAATTGATCTTGCTGGTCTGCACGGTGCGCAGGGGGCGAATCAGCAGCTAACTTAAAATAAGGCCTGTTAATATGTGCAAAACGAGATGAAACCCTGGGCGGCCCATCACCGTATCTTTAGGTGATGATAAAGCGTTACTTCGTATTTATATCGCTATTTGCCGCCATTGTCTTTTCATCCTGTCATTCCAAACGGGCTGTATTACGCGGTGAGCCGGGTGAGGTTGTTGCGCCGCAGCCGTCAATTGCAGATAAGTATGCCGAAATATTAGGTGTCGATCCAACGCAGATACAGAATGGCCGCCTGTATGCTTTTATCGATCAGTGGATTGGCACGCCGTATAAGTTCGGCGGTCTCGACCACAACGGTATCGACTGTTCGGGCCTGGCTTATTTGCTCGAACAGCAGGTATACGGTATCAGTATTCCCCGAACAACCGGCGAGCAGGTGCAGGTGATCAAACGCAAGTATGAGGACGAGTTGCAGGAGGGCGACCTGGTGTTTTTTGATTACGACGGCAAAAAATTCAGTCACGTAGGCATCTACCTGCAAAACGGCTATTACGTACATGCCAGCTCGAGCAGGGGTGTGATGATCACTAAGCTGCACGATCCGTATACCTATAAGTATTTTTCGCGCTGCGGATCGGTGGTGGAACAGGCCGATACAACCTCGTCTAAGTGAAAATCAGTCTTGCGGTAATCTTTCTTTTTGTGCAAATTTAAGCATGCATCCCAAGCCGCTGTTTTGCAGCTTTTCACTGGTTTTTGTTTTGCTTTTTAGCGGACTGGCCGCCCGGGCACAGACCATTCCTCTGAACAATAATTCCGGCGCTCCTTTAACTTCACAGGATGATATCATCGCCAAATACGCGCGCCTGATGGACGTACCTAAGGATAATATCGTGAATATCAGGCTCTATAACCTGATCGAGCAGTACTCGGCAACGCCCTATAAATTGGGAGGTAATGATGAGAACGGGGTAGATTGCTCCGGTTTTTCCTGCATTATCGAAAAGCAAATATTCGGTATAACTATACCGCGAACAACAACTTTGCAGGCTGGGGCGATTAAAATAAAAAACGTTTCAGACCTGGAAGAAGGCGACCTGATATTTCTTAAACTGGGCGGGACTAAGATCAACCATGTAGGTGTTTACCTGCAAAACGGGTACTTTGTGCATGCCACCTCTAATCTCGGCATCGTGCTGGATAACCTGGACGACCCGGACACGCAGGAGCGTTTTATGTCCTGCGGATCGATCAAATAAAGTGTCATTGTACTTTTCAAATTACTAACTTTGCTGTATGTCCAAAGAGAATAACAGGTTCGGTTTCTGGACCAAATACAAACGTTTCGCCACGACCGAAATACTGCTGTATGTGATTATGGTCGTGGGGATCGTCCTGGGCATTATCATTTTCAGCTGATCACTTTTTTACCAGCATCACGTTGTAATTATCCGCATCAGATACAGCCTGGAAAAAATCAACCAGGCCGTCGTAAAGATCCTTGCTGTAAGTACCGTCTTTGATCTGAAACTTTCGCCTGTAGATCAGTTGATCGCCGTTCAGCAGCATCGACACGGAATAGCTGCCATAGGGCTTATCGATATTGATATGCAGCGGCTCGGAACCCAGTTTGTACCCTTTGGGCAGGGTATAGGTTATTTCATCTTCATCGGTATAGCCGCGGGTTATACTAACCGGGTTAAGCCGGTTGAAGACCCGGGGCGGGACCGCATCCACCCGGTCGACTGAATTCAGCGAGAAATAGAATTTATCATTGTCGAGTGCGCCGTATTCCTGTGCGGTAAGCTTTATGTTTTCGAAGGTTTTCGGTTGTGCACTTTTGTCCTGCTTATATTCCAGCGAGCTGATGTTCATATTATTGATAGGATAATATTTGCGGATATCTTTAACCCGGTCTGCGGGTGCATCCTGAATGATCCGGTAACGGTCATCATAATCAGCTCCGCTGAATGCTGTTCTCATGCTGCCCTCCAGGTCGCCGGTATCCGTTATCGTAAAATCGGCGCTCCGTTTTTCCAGGTTATCTTCGGTCGTATATTTCGGAGTGTGCATCAATTTTCCGCCTTCTGGTGTGCAAGCTAATGCCAGGCGGTCATCAGTAAAGTCGCTGAGGTAGCCAAAAGGTATTTTCTGAT
>DASZWG010000210.1:0-5926 GCA_035546675.1 Mucilaginibacter sp.
CTACCATCATAGCCAGCCGCTTATCGCCCGGATTCATGGAAGGACCTTTGGGGACGGCCCAGCTTTTCATCACGCCATCCAGTTCGAGCCTGAAATCGTAATGCAGGTGCGATGCATGGTGCCGCTGCACTACAAAGGTAAGCTGACCTTTGGTGCCTTTACCACCTTTGGGCTCGGGCGTATGCCCGAAAACTCTTTTCTTCAGGTATGTTGCAAGACTCATATCAGGCTCCTTTCTTGGCATTCAGGCTTTGCATCAATTGTTCGTACAGGTCGTCATTGGGGGTTTTGTTCGGCTTCAGCTTCTTAATGGTAGGGCGTTTTCCTTTGGCCTTGGCCTGTATGATCTTCAGCAGCTCTTTGTGGTAATCGTCCCTGAACTTTGAAATATCAAATTTCTCCTCGTACTGTTTGATCAGTGCCATGCCCATATCGAGCTCCTTGTTGCTGATGCCGATATCATCGTCAATATTGAGTTCATCCGTGCTGCGTATCTCCTGCGCGAACCTGATCTTAGTGACAACCAGCACATGGCCCACGGGGTGTATGATACAGAGATTCTCATTGTTCCTCAGCACAAACCTGGCGAGCCCGGCCTTGCCTGACTTTTTGAGCACCTGTGCCAGCAGTGCATAAGCCTTGTTGCTATGGGTATCGGGTTCGGTATAGTAAGAAGTCTCATAGAGCATGGGGTTCACTTCGGACAGGTTGACGAAACTCTCGATCCCGATCACCCTGCTCTTTTCCGGCGCGGCATCTTCAAAATCGCGTTCTTCAAGTATGATATAATCGTTGCTCAGCTTGTAGCCCTTCACGATCTTTTCGTAAGGCACTTCCTTATGCGTGTTTTCGTTCACGCGCATGTAATGGATTCGCGCATGATCGCGGCTGTCCAGCATGTCCAATTCAAGGGCGCTGCTTTGCACCGCCGAATACAGCTTGATGGGTATGCTAACCAGGCCAAAGCCGATTGAACCTTTCCAGATCGATCTCATAGTTTCCTATAAATTTAAAACTAATAGGATAACTAAAAAATGCCTGAAAGAGTTTTATGACCTGCTAATGAGCAAAAAATGAGCAAAACAGCTTTACGAAGTCTTAAAAACTTCGTAAAGCTATCTTATCATCCGTCAATGAACATGGTATTTTTTTGCGATCTCCGGAAACACTACATTCAGGTAATCATTAGCCTTCCCGTTGCGGTCAAAAATGCCCTCCCAGCTATTGAGCGGTTCCCAGATAAACGAGCCTACCGCTTTATCGTAAGGCACATCAAAGGCTACGTCGTTCACCTCACGCTTCAGTTGCGAATATTCAGCTACCATTACCTGCTGCGGGTATCGTTTGGCCAGGTCGGCCATGTTATTTTTCAAATCTTCAATAGTTCCGTGCCACCGGGGGTAATAGGATAACCCGATCACATCAAAAGGAACATGGCGCGCCTTCATGTTATCGAGAAAGAAACGCGCTTCCTGGTTTTGCCCGCCAAGGGCGATATGAAGCATGATGATGGTTGAAGGGCTTACTTCGCGCACTCCTTTAAAACCCGCATAGATCAGTTGCGCCAGGCTGTCGAGGTTATTGATCGCTCCTTCGGGCCATACCATGCCGTGATTGATCTCGTTGCCGATCTGCACCATATCCGGTGTGGTGCCCTGCTCCTTCAATGCCTGCATCACCTTTACCGTATAATCATGCAATGACTTTTTGAGCTGGGTAAAATCTTCGCCTGCCCATGCAGCGGGTTTATTTTGCTGTTGCGGATCGGCCCAGTAATCGCTGTAATGAAAATCGAGCAAAAAGCCCATGCCTGCAGCTTTGATGCGCTTGGCCATTGCTTCAGTATGCGCCAGGTCGCAAAAGCCCTTGCCCGGCGAGTAACCCTTGGGCTCTGACGGGTCGACAAATATCCTCAGCCGGATATAATTAAAACCATGCGAATGCATCAATTGGATCGGATCGCCCGGCACTCCTTTATCCGAGAATTTCTCGCCCCGGCTTTCCAACTGGGGCAGGAAAGAAATGTCAGCGCCCAGAATCTTCTCCTTTACCCGGTGAGGCGTATATTTTGCTGTGGTTACAGGGTGCGGTTTACCGGGCTTGATCTCGTGAATCTCTGTTGCACCGGTCCATAAACTGTCGGCCTTAGCCTCAAATTTGATGTGGCCGATGGTCGTACCGGATGTCAGGGTCACCCACAATATCCCATTCTGCAGTTGTGCTTCGGCGGAAGTATCATTAACTGCCTTACCCGCCTGCGAATTTCTTTCAGGCGCTATTCGCGTTATTTTTGCATCGCCCTGCAGTGAAAATTTGACCTGATTTTTGGCGTCCTTCACCTCATTGCCTTCGGCATCGATCACCACCACCCTGATCTTAACCTCATCCTTGCCGTTGGCGATCAGCGTGGTTTTATAAGGTGTGATCTGTACCGCACCGCGACTGTTCCGCATCTGTGCGCCGGCATCTGAGAACGCAAAACAACAGGTTAAGGCCAATACCAGGCAGGCTAAGCTGCTGACCGGTTTTTTCATATTAGTTTTCATAACGATCGTATTATTTGATGTGATACTTTTTAGCCAGTTCAGGATAAACGTCGATCAGATGGTTGATCTTACCGTCCTTATCCGCAAATTGTTCCCAGGTGTTCAGCGGTTCCCAAATAAATGTGCCCAGGGCTTTCCCATCGGGTACATTGAAGGCAATATCGTTCACTTCCTTTTTCAGGTAAGTATATTCCGCCACCATCACCTGCTGCGGATAACGCTTAGCGAGGTCGTACATATTATTTCTCAGATCAGCGAGTGTGCCATGCCACTTGGGATAGTAAGAGAGGCCGATCACATCAAAAGGCACTTTTCGCGCGGCCATGTTATCGAGAAAGAAACGCGATTCGGTATTTTGCCCGCCTAAAGCAATGTGCAGCATAATGGCTGTATGCGGACTCACCGCTTTTACCCCTTTTATGCCCGAATAGATCAGTTGCGCCAGGCTGTCGAGGTTATTGATTGCCCCGTCTGGCCATATCATACCATGATTGATCTCATTGCCTACCTGCACCATGTCAGGCGTGGTGCCCTGATCTTTTAAGGCCTGCATCACGCTTTTGGTATACTCGTAAACCGATTGTTTAAGTGCCGGAAAATCCTCGCCCACCCAGGCTGCGGGTTTGAATTGTTTACCCGGATCGGCCCAGGTGTCGCTGTAATGAAAGTCGAGCAGGAAACCCATGCCCGCAGCTTTGATGCGTTTGGCCATCGCTTCGGTATGCACCAGGTCGCAAAAGCCCTTGCTCGGCGAATAGCCTTTGGGCTCTGAGGGGTCGACAAATATCCTCAGCCTGATATAATTAAAGCCGTGCTTTTTGAGTATGTCGATGGCATCGTCCGGCATGCCGTTATCTGTAAACTTTATCCCCCGGCTTTCCAGTTCGGGCAGGAAGGAAATATCGGCGCCCAGTATTTTCCCTTTCACTTTGTGGGGCTTATAGTCCGCATCGGTAACCGGGTGCGGTATTCCCGGCCATACCGCCTGGATGTCGGTCGATCCCGTCCACAGGCTGTCCGACTTCGCTTCAAATTTTAGCGCACCGCGTTGCGTGGTCGTTTGTACGATCACCTGGCATTCGCCCCGGTATACGCGTGTTTGCCATTTGCCGCTGTCGGGGCTGTCTATGGTGGTATGATCTGCTTTTTTGATCTGGATGATCTTACCCGACTTGCCAAATACGCTGAATTTCACCAGGTTTTCGGCACTTTTTACCAGGTTGCCTTCATTGTCGATGATCTTAACATCGATCAGGGCAGTATCTTTCCCGTCGGCCTTCATGGTCGTTTTGTAGGGTGTGATCTGTACCTCGAACGGTTCGCCCGGTTTGCCGGTCATACGTCCCTGTGCCCACGCAACAGAAAAAGAACAGACGGATATTAAAATAATGACGGCAGATAACGCGCGGATGAAATTTCTCATGGTCTTAAATTGGCTGACTAAAGGTATAGAATAAATTGTATGATTGACAATTATTATTGCGAAATGAAGCGGACTATCACCAATTTTTTACACAGGCTCATGCGGATGTGTTTATTGAGTTTCGCCACCGCCTGACGATCTGCCAGCCTATTTCGGCGGTAAGCAGGGTGCAGATAGCGAAAACGGCAGGCCATATCCCTTTGCCTTCGGACGATAAAGCCCCGCTCAAAGCAATACTGTAGACACCCAATGGCAATACCGCAGCGATGCAAAGGGCCGTAGTACTCATGCTGATCCTGAAAGGACGAGGTGTATGCGGTTCTTTTATCCTTAACCGGATGAGAGACACATATTCGAGGAATAAACCGGCCCCGTATACGGTAACATCGATGATCAGCAGATCGGCAAAGCTCCAGAGTACCATCAGGCTGACTACTAAGGAACAAATAATGATGGACACATAGGGTGTTTTGAACCGGGGATGCAGCTTATTGAGAAATTCGGGTAGCAGCTTATCGTCCGACATGACTTTGGGTACCCGCGACACCGATAGCAGCACCGCCGCGTAGATCCCCAAAGCGCTGGCCATGCCTCCGGCCGCCAGCACGATCCCCAGCCAGCGACCGCCCAGCATTTCGCCCAGCGCAGGGAAGCCATTATTTGTAAAAATGTTTAAATCAATATGCGATTGCTGCGCAGTCAGGATCGCAAAAAAGTAGACGATCAGCACTAAAACAAATGCGGTGAAAATAGATATTAAGTACGAGCGGACCGGCTTTTCCACCTCCCCGGCATACGTTGTAACATTATCCCATCCTAAACAATTCCACATTACCGTGTAAAGCGCCATGGCCAGCGACGGGAAAGCGATCCCTTTTATAGAGGGCGACGGCAGCGCTACAGTACCGGTATGCCTGTGCAAAAACACCAGTAAAAGTATGATGAAAGGCGTCAGCACGGCAACGCTCAGCAGCAACGATACGCGGCCTACCTGGAGAATGCCTAAAATATTCAGTCCTGCCGAGGCCCAGATAATGACCATGCATACGGCCATTTTATGCTCCCGCAGTTCCGGGAAAAAGTAAGCGGCGTATTCAACAAACAGCACCGGGTAAATGGCCAGGTCGATAAAGGTGTATAGCCACGTCCACCAGCCTTCAAAAAAACCCCACCGCGTGCCGAGCGCATGCTTTACCCAGCGGTAATAGCCGCCCTCCACCGGCATCATGCTGTTTAACTCTAGTACTGTAAAAATAGCCGGGATATCCCAAAGTAAAGGCGTCACAAGCAACAGCAGCAGCGCGCCATGCTGCCCCGCATATTGCAGTAAAGGCTCAAGACCGTAAGGGCCGCCTGATACCGTGAAAAACACGACGGCGATCAACTGCAGGGTACGTATCTTTTTTTTAGTCGGAAATGAGGTGGTCATGATACCCGATAAAAATATTGTTTTTTATCAATTATCTATCCGTCGTTTAAAGCCTGAGGCAATGAATGCTATATTTACCTGTTGCAAATTGATCAACTATGAAAAAGGCGCTCATTACGCTTTGCGTTTTCTGTCATTTTATTTCTTTCACATTCGCACAAAAGCAACCCCGTTTTCATGTCATAGCACTGTATGAGAACGGCGGCCATCATGTGAAATATTCAAAAGCGGCGCGTATCTGGCTGAACAAACTCGCAGCCGACAGTAACTTCAGCATCGATTATATTCAGAATACAGACAGCATCAACGATCAGTTCCTTTCGCGCTACCAGCTTTTTATACAGCTCGATTATCCTCCTTACGGCTGGAAACCGGCCGCCGCCGCTACCTTTGAAAAGTATATTGACGACGGCCTTGGCGGATGGATAGGTTTCCATCATGCATCGCTTTTGGGCGAGTTCGACGGTTACCCAATGTGGGACTGGTTTCATGATTTTATGGGAGGCATCAGGTGGAAAAACTATATCG
>DASZWG010000211.1:0-2541 GCA_035546675.1 Mucilaginibacter sp.
CAACGACTATAAACACAAACACCCGCTGTTTGATGCACTGAACAATGGTTTTGCCAATATCGAGGCAGATATTTTCCTGGAGGATAGTACGCTGGTTGTTGGTCATTTTTGTCCCATTTTCAGGTATGGAAAAAACCTGGAGAAGCTTTACCTTAAGCCGCTTTATAACAGGGTGATGCAAAACAAGGGACGGGTGTATGCCGGCTACGATCACCCGGTTATCCTGATGATCGATGTCAAAACAGAAGCTGATACCACATACAGGGCGCTGGAATGTTTACTGAACAAATACCAGGCGATGCTGACGCATTACAAAGACGGCAAAGTAATAGAAGGAGCAGTTACCGTTGTGATATCGGGACATAAGCCATACCGGATCATTGAAAATGAGAAAAACCGGCTGGCCTTTATTGACGAGGACCTGCGCCGTGTGGCCCGCGATACCACAACAAGCAATGTATTCAAAATGGCGAGTTGTAAATACTCACATTTGCTTAAATGGGACGGACGCGGACCGTTACCACTTCGTGAAAGGCAACGACTGCTGGGTTTTATTGCGATAGCCCACCGGATGGGCGAAAAGGTAAGGCTTTGGGCTTCGCCCGAGAATAAAGTGGTTTGGGACGAACTGCTGCGCGACGGCGTCGACCTGATCAATACCGACCAGTTGGCGATGCTCCGCAAATACCTTGACGCCAATACGATTACCCTGGCGAAAGCTGACTGACCGATACTAAAACTTTTCAGCTTGATCAAGCCGATTTGACCGGCCGGTTAATTTATATTCATCCTAAATTGTTATTTGCAATTGATCGTGCCGCTCATAGTTAGCAATGTTCCTTAACTTCGGTTCATAAAAATCATCCTGCGCTATGGATAATTTTATGGCAGCCCGGTCGCAGATGGCCCTTTCGCTGGGGTTTCACATCATATTCTCATGCATCGGCATGGTGATGCCTTTCTTTATGGCGATAGCGCATTTTTACTGGCTCAAAACCAAAGATCCGGTTTATAAGAATATCACCAAAGCCTGGAGCAAGGGCGTGGCCATTTTTTTCGCAACCGGCGCCGTATCGGGTACGGTGCTGTCGTTCGAGCTGGGTTTGCTCTGGCCCGAGTTTATGAAGCACGCCGGACCGATCTTCGGTATGCCTTTTTCGCTTGAGGGAACGGCATTCTTTATCGAGGCCATCGCGCTGGGCTTTTTCCTGTACGGATGGGAGAAGTTCAATCCCTGGTTTCATTGGTTTACAGGGCTGATCGTTGGCATCAGCGGTATCGTATCGGGCATCCTGGTGGTTGCCGCCAATAGCTGGATGAACAGTCCCGCCGGCTTTGACTATGTGAACGGTCAGTACCTCAACATCGACCCGATCAAAGCGATGTTTAACAAAGCCTGGTTCGAGCAGGCGCTTCACATGTCCATCGCGGCGTTTGCCGCTACAGGTTTTGCCGTAGCCGGTGTCCATGCGCTGATGATCGTCAGGCGCAAAAACCCAAAGTTTCATTATAGAGCTTTCCGTATAGCGATCGTTTTCGGTGCGGTGGCGGCTATCCTGCAACCGCTCAGCGGCGATATTTCGGCCAAAGATGTGGCACGGCGGCAGCCCGCAAAGCTGGCTGCAATGGAGGCCCATTTTAAAACGGAACGATTCGCGCCGCTCATTATCGGCGGTATACCGGATACGGCAACCAAAACGGTTAAGTACGCGATCAAATTACCGGGCATGCTCAGCCTGATGACCTGGGATGATCTCCAGGCCGAAGTAAAGGGCCTCGACCAGGTGCCGAAAGCGGATCAGCCGCCGGTAGCCGTTACGCATTATGCTTTCCAGTTAATGGTAGGTCTGGGTATGCTGATGATGGCTTTGGCCGTTATTTATTTCATAGCCCTGCTGTGGAGGCGAAAATGGTTCGGCAAGCCCTGGTTTTTGAAAATGTTTGCCTGGGCAACGCCGGTCGGTTTTATTGCCGTAGAGGCAGGATGGACCGTCACCGAAGTGGGCCGTCAGCCCTGGATCATACAGGGCGTGATGCGTACGGCCGACGCCGTTACGCCGATGCCCGGTATATCGTGGTCGTTCGCAATATTTACACTGGTGTATCTTTCGCTGGGGTTGATGGTGATCTTTTTGCTGTACCGGCAGATCAAAATGGTGCCAAGTATGTATGACGTTTAAAAATAAAAAGTCCTCTCCTTTGGAGAGGATTTAGGAGAGGCCATATGCTCTACATAGTCATCGGTTTTTTGTGGTTGTCCCTGCTGCTCTACCTGCTTCTGGGCGGCGCCGATTTCGGCGCAGGCATCATCGAGCTGTTCACTTCGGACAGGAACAAGGCGCAGGCACGCCGTATTACTTACCGCGCCATAGGCCCGGTATGGGAAGCCAACCACATGTGGCTCATTATCGCTATCGTGATCCTTTTTGTGGGTTTCCCGCAGATATATTCTACCATGTCGGTTCACCTGCACATCCCGCTGGCCATTATGCTGCTGGGTATCATCGCCAGGGGTACGGCCTTCGCCTTTCGCAGCTACGA
>DASZWG010000212.1:0-3427 GCA_035546675.1 Mucilaginibacter sp.
CTAAAGCCATAAAAAACTTGTTAAAATGAATGTATTAAACTAAAATCAGCGCAGATCCCCGTTTGTGCAACAAGCCAGGGCGGCCAAAGTTGAATTGAATAGAAGTAATGCAAAGATAGAATAATTGTTGTAAAGTTGAAATGTTTTAATGTTGTAAAGTTGCCCCCAATAGCTGTCAGGTAAGTTTTCTCATAAATAGGGCTAATCAATGCCATCACTCTTTATTTACCCGCCGAATCTTAACTTTACAACCTTACAACTTTCCAACATTGCAACCAAAAATCACTCACACCGATATTTACCGCTTCAGCATCCCGATGGAGCCTTTTACTATTGCCACCGGCACGATGGATCATGCACAGAATGTGTTTATCCGGGTGCATACCGATGCCGGGTTCTATGGCGCAGGCGAGTGCTCGGCCTTCCCGATGATCGTGGGCGAAACGCAGGATACCTGCTTAGTAATGGCACGGGAATTTGCAAGGTTATGGAAGGGCCGTGATGCGCTCGATATCCCGGCGCGTTTACAGCAACTGCACGATTTTACAGCAGGTAACAGCACCATCAAAAGCGCATTTGATATCGCATTGTACGACATTGCTGCTAAAAACGCAGGAGTGCCGTTATACCGGTTTTTGGACGGGACAAAAAGGCCCGTTGAATCGGACATAACGATCGGCATTTCATCACCGGAAGCCATGGCCGAGCGGGCGCTGGAATTTAAAAGTAATGGCGCTAATGTGCTGAAGGTAAAGCTGGGTAAGAATGCAAAAGAAGATGTGGAAAGGATACGGCAGATCAGGGCGGCCGTTGGTTCGGCTATGAATATCCGTGTGGATGCCAACCAGGGCTGGGGTTTTGACGACGCCGTTTTTGCCTTGAACGGCATTGCCCCCTTTGATATTGAATTTTGTGAGCAGCCCATGCGTACCTGGTATGACGACCGCTTGCCCGAGCTGATGAAGCTATCGCCGGTGAAGATCATGGCCGATGAAAGCGTTTTCAACCATCACGATGCGCGTAAGCAGATACAAAGCGGTTCGTGTGATTATATTAATATCAAATTCTCCAAATCGGGCGGAATTTATGAAGCAAAAAAGATACATGACCTCGCTGCCGAGCACGGCATCCCCTGTATGATGGGAGGGATGCTGGAAAGCCGTATTGCTTTGAGCGCAAAGCTGCATTTTGTTTATGCCAGCCCGAATATCAGGTTTTACGATATGGACACTTGTATGCTCGGTCACCTGGCCGATCCGTGTATCGGCGGCGTCAGGTACGATGGATATTTCCTGAATATAGATGATACGCCCGGCATTGGCGCCGATGCCGATACGGGGTTTTTAGCAGATTGTGAGCGGTTTGTGGTTTAGTTGTACTAGTTAAAGTAGTTAAGACTAATACAACCAATACAACTAATTCAACTTTTAAGCGCTTAGCTCCGCAAAATACTTATAGAAAAGCGGTATGGTCTCGATGCCTTTGTAATAGTTTAAGATGTCGTATTTCTCATTCGGCGAGTGTAAAGCATCGCTGTCAAGCCCGAAACCCATCAGCACCGTTTTCAAGCCCAGTTCTGCCTCAAATAAAGCCACTATCGGGATGCTGCCGCCACCACGGGTTGGAATAGGTTCTTTGCCAAACGATTCGGCTATCGCCTTCTGAGCAGCCTGGTAAGCCACGCTGTCGGTAGGAGTTACTGCCGGTTCGCCGCCATGATGTGTGGTTACCGTCACTTTTACCGATGCAGGGGCGATCTTTCTAAAATGGCTGGCAAACAGTTCACTGATCTTTTCCCATTCCTGGTTGGGCACCAGCCGCATGGATATTTTTGCGTGGGCCTTTGCAGGCAATACGGTTTTTGAGCCTTCACCCGTATAGCCGCCCCATATTCCGTTCACTTCAAGTGTGGGCCGGGTACCTGTACGTTCGAGTGTGCTGTAGCCCTTTTCGCCCCAAAGCTCATCTACACCAAGGTCCTTTTTATATTCCTCTTCGTCATAAGGGGCTTTGTTCAGTTGTTTTCGTTCTTCGTCTGTAAGCTCCATCACATCGTCATAAAAGCCGGGTATGGTAATGTGGTTATTTTCGTCATGCAGCGATGCGATCATTTGAGCCAGTATCGTGGCAGGATTAGCCACTGCGCCGCCATAAACGCCTGAGTGCAGGTCGCGGTTTGGGCCGGTCACTTCAACTTCCATATAAGAGAGACCCCTGAGTCCAACTTCGAGCGAAGGATCTTCCATACTGATCATCGACGTATCTGATATCAGCACCACATCGGCCTTAAGCCGTTCTTTATAGGCTTTTACGAAAATAGCCAGGTTATTCGAGCCCACTTCTTCCTCGCCTTCGATCATGAACTTGATGTTGCAGGACAGGATGCCGGTTTGCATCATCAGTTCAAAGGCTTTTACGTGCATATAAAACTGGCCCTTATCATCGCATGCGCCGCGGGCATATATCCGGCCGTTGCGTATAGTAGGCTCGAAAGGAGGGGTTTCCCAAAGTTCAATCGGGTCAGGTGGTTGTACATCGTAATGGCCGTACACTAGCACAGTTGGCTTAGTTGGGTCGATCATTTTTTCACCGTATACAATGGGGTTGCCTGCTGTTTCGCATACTTCCACTTTCCCGGCGCCGGCCTCTCTCAGTTTACCGGCAACGTAATTGGCTGTTTTCAGTACATCGGGCTTGTATTTCGGATCAGCGCTGATAGACGGAAATCGAAGCAATTCAAATAACTCATCAAGGAAACGCTGTTTATTCTGTTCTACATAGGTTCGTATAGTTTGCATGCCGTATGAATTTGACACAAATATAGAGTTTAACTCAACAGTCAAATTTCATTTGAATAATAAAATAGAATTTAATATCCCGGTGCGGGAAGGAGGGAAAGAAAAGGGCTGTGTTTCAGGTATTCAATACTAAAAAAGCAATTTAAATGCTTGTTTTCAGATGAAAATATTCAGGATTGCGTCTCATTTTTTTGAAAAATAAGACACAATCCTGAATGAAATATTCAATCCGATCAGTTTTTGCATACAAAGTATGCAACCCCGGTGCGGCAATTTATTGCAAATTGCTGCCTTTGTATCCGCTGATAATTAGTCAGCAGTACCCAGGTCTTTTTTGTCGTTAGTAGTGCCGTGTTTTTGTGCATCAGCAGTACCCAGGTCCTTCTTGTCATCAGCAGTACCCAAGTCCTTTTTGTCATCGGCAGTTCCTAAATCTTTTTTGTCGGCTACTGTGTCGTATTTCAGAGTCGCTGTATCATGTTTTAAAGTGAATGCTGATACAGCACCTGTACTCGCCAGTAAGAGCGCCGCGAAGATTAGTTTTTTCATTTTAGAACGTTTGTTAGAATGGTTAATATTAATGGTTAATTATAAGCTAAATCTGACAATCCTGTGACAAAACTCATCCT
>DASZWG010000213.1:0-4246 GCA_035546675.1 Mucilaginibacter sp.
GCTTATCAAGAATATTTGCCTTGCTGACTCAAAAGCCAACTGATAAACTTTTAAGTCTCTGAAACTGCCTGTCATTATGTTTGTTCGGTAAGATTTAGACTGCAACTGCTTCTGCAACTGCTACCGGGAACAACTAAACTATTTTACCTTAAACACAAATGTTACATAGCCTACCGGTGTATCCGGTGCGTTTTCTGAAGGGTTTAATTTTGAATTTCTTACGGCATTCTCGCACCGGGTGAACAGGTCGTAATCGGTGATCGTCGTTCCTTTAGCGCCTGCCTGGGCAAAGATCACATTGCCCTGCTTATCAACATGTATTTCCACCACGATCCTGCCCGTGCTGCGATGATTGTCTGCAACATTTGGTGTAAGGACCCAGGTGCGCTGTGCCATTTGCAGACCGCCGTTACCCGATCCGGTGCCATTATAGTTGTTTGCCAGTGTAGAACCGGTAGGTTTGCCCTGGTTGCCGGGCGTGTTGGTGGTACCGTCGCCTTCGCCTGTTGCGCCGTTATGCTTGCCGGTATACAGGGCGTTTTGATTGATAGTCGGTTTCGCTTTTTTGGTAGGCGGCTCAGTAGCGATGTTCTTGCTGGCCTTTTTTGATGTGTTGACCACCGGCGCATCTTCCATGTCCTGCGTGACGATCTTTTTGTTGCTTTCGTCGACCTTGTTTTTTTGCTCGGTAGCCGGGGCGGGGGTCACTTTACTTGGCCTGGTGTGGTTGGCCTTTTCCGATTTGGATGGTTCCTCTACGCTCGTTAAGTCGGTGCCCATACCCGCATCGGTCGTTCCGTAATTAACCAGTATGCCGCCCGTTCCCATTTCAGGTGGCGGGGCCGAAGTGAAGACAATGATATAGCACAGCACAGCCATAACGGCAACGATGATGCCCGTTGCCAGGAAGGCTTTGGGATAGTTGTTTTCTTCGTGCTGGTAATCTACCATATTATTTATTGCTGTACTTGTATATTAACCCTTGGGCTCGGTTGCAAGCACCAGCTTGATATTCAGTTTTTGTGCGATGTCCATCACCTGCACCACGTCCTGTATGGCTACTGTCCGATCCACAGCAAGTACGATGGTCAGGTCGGCAGCTAATTTCTTATAACCCATTAACGTGTTTTGCAGGTCTTCTATTTTCACCGGCTTATTATCGACCGTATATTTCAGATCGCGGGTTATGGTTACCGAAATGGTTTTTTTGGAGACCGCCTGACCCGATGAAGATTTGGGCAACAACAATTTGATCACGTTCGGGTTAGTAATGGCCGAAGCGATCAGGAAAAAGAGCAGCAGGAAGAACATGATATCGTTCATCGCCGAGGTATGCACTTCTGCCGCTATCCGGTTATGCCTCTTTCTCAGGTTCATTTGCTGGGTTCCTCCAACAGGTCGATAAATTCAATGGCGTCGGTTTCTAATTTCAGTATCACTTTATCTACCATCATGTTCAGCACGTGATAGCATACATAAGCAATGATACCGACAAACAGCCCCGCCGCCGAAGTTACCATTTTTACATACAGACCACCAGATATAACGCCCATACTGATGTTATCTGTTTTGGATATATCATAAAATATCTTGATCACACCATAGATGGTACCCAGGAACCCGAACATAGGCGCAATACCAGCGATAATACCCAGTATATTGATATTCTTTTCAAGCTTGGCAACTTCCAGTTTGCCCACGTTCTCGATCGCCCCTTCGATCTCCTTGATCGGCCGGCCGATGCGCAAAAGGCCTTTTTGCAGCATCCGTCCCAGCGGCGAATTGCTGTTGCGGCAAATTGCGATGGCCGATTCGAGCTTGCCTGTCAGGATGCTGGTTCGTACCTGGCTCATCAGGTTCGATTCGTCCTTCGCGGCTTTGCGTATGGTAAAGTACCGCTCGAAAAATATGATCAGCCCCAAAACTGCCAGCAAACCGATCGGCAGCATGATCCATCCGCCCTTTACCAGCAGGTCGCCAAACCTCAATTCATCCTTGGCGCCTACCTGGGGCAGGTTCTTAACGGTGTCGGCCAGTTGATGAGCCGTATCGGTTACTTGTGCTAATAGCGTCATTTTTCTTTTATGGGATTATAGGGTTGTATGTAAATTTCCTTTTTAGTCAGTTTGGTCGCTGTTAAAATACTATCTTCTTTTTTGCGTGCCGCAGTTTCATCAAAGTAAGTACCCAATGTGATCTTATAATATTTGCCGGTTGTATGGCCGACTATACGGGCATTTAATCCGAGTTTTTCATATTTTTTGATCTGTGCGTTAGCCAATTTAATGGTAGGGAAAGCACCCGCTTGTATCTCGTAACGCTTTACCCCGAACGTATCGATCGCGGGTTGCGTAACTACTTTATTCATGGTATCTGCCGGGCTGCCTGCTGTTGCTACGCTGTCCGTATCCTTCGGGTTGGCGGGCATAGGCTTAACGATCACGATCGTCTTTTTGGTGAAGAAACGTTTAAAAAGCGAAGGTTTGTACATATACAAACCCGGTATACCGATCAAAACGATCACAATAAGCAGCAGGAAAATTATCCAGCGGCTCCTTCCCCTGGTATTGTCTTCTTCTTCGTAAACATATTCTTCCTGCTCTGCTTCCTCTGCGGGGACCTCGTTTTCGTCAGCTGTTTCCTCTTCCGCAACGGGTGTTTCCGCAGGCGTCTCTTCAACAGGTGCCTGTTTTTCGGGCTCTTTTACAACTTCCTGTTTGGGTTCCTGTACCGGCGGCTTACGCGGAGTAACCGGTTGTTCACCGAGTTTGTAAACGGTTACCGGCGGAAGATCGAACAGCGAAGGATCGCTTCCGGCATGATCAGACGGCCTGAATGTCAGTGTTGCATATTCATAATGCAGATATCCAAGACCTGGTATTTCAATTTCCTGCGCTGAAGCCTGCTGTTTAAGCCCGGTCACATATTTATCGATGAAATATTTGGCCGATGCCAGCGAGATGTTTTTCTTGGAAGTTATGTAATTGGCCAGGCTTTCGTCGTCAGAAAATTCGGGACTGAAGCTGATCTCGTGGCGCGGCGGGTAAAATTTATGCTCGTGTTCGCTGTAGTGCGCACTGATACGTTTCTGCAAAAAGAGACCAAGCCCCGGCACATTTGCTTCGCCTTTAAAACCCAATAATTCACTGATATAAATGGCCAGATCCATCCCCTTTTTTTAAAGTAAACAGGGTAAAACTAACACTTAAAAGTGTACCCCGACGCCGCCAAATATATTAAATCCATAATTAGGATAGTATAGCCAAACCTGATTTGTCGTATTTAAGATATTGTTCACTTGCCCGAAGATAGAAAACCTGCTATTGATCTTATATTCAGCGCCTCCGCTCAGGTCGGCAAAACTGTCGATGAGCACCACTTCGTTCGTTGGTGAACCGCCTCCAGGTGGCGTTACCATGGTTCTGTCGTATGTCTGGCCGCGGAAAAGCACGCTGCCGTTAATACTGAGCTGTTTGGTGAGGTGGATGGTTGTACCTGCGGTCAGTTTAAACTTGGGCAGGTTCCAGGCCTGGGGTTCGGTAGCCAACTGGTAGTTTCTGAATTCGACACGGCCGAAAATATCCAGATCCTCCGATTGCTTGAAATCAAGCTCGCCGTTGAAGCCGGTCACAGTAGCGTTGCCGCCGTCGTATATCACCGCAAATTTGTTGAAGGTGTTGGTGAAATCGCTCACGAACATCGGCATGTTTTTCACGCTGTTGCGGAAGATGGTGGCCTTGAACCCAAGACCGGGAGCAAACATGCCTTTCAGTCCCAGGCTCAGATCAAGCCGGTCGACCGAGTTTTTGATATTGATATCCTGTTCGATAAAAGGGTTTTCGTCGGCCAGGTCTTTCAGCGATGTTTTATTGACATCGCCCCGAACCTCGGCAAAAATGCGGATGTATTTGGGTATTACCTGCAACTCGAGCTTGGCGGCCGGGAAAATGAATACACGGGATGAAAAACCGAATTCCCGCGCCAGGTTAAGCCCGGCATCGATCTTGTAATTATCGCCCTGGAATTTGAGGTAGGGGTTAAGGCGAAGTATGCTGTTGTTATAAGAGTAGAGACTGTCCTTTTGCGTACCCACATCCAGCGAACCCCCTAAACCTGCATAAAACTGGTTAATAGTTTCGTTCAGGAAGCCGGTTACCACCACGTCGCTTTCCTTCGCCTGGTAGGCATCGCTCCAGACATATCCGTCGGCCTTAAAGGCATAGGTAAAATCGTTGGGGATATCCTT
>DASZWG010000214.1:0-3167 GCA_035546675.1 Mucilaginibacter sp.
ATAAATTCTTCGGGTGTTGCCAAAGGGTAAATTTTGCTAAAAATAAAAAAAGCGGCCGAAAGCCGCTTTATAAAAGTCTGAACGGATCAGTTACCTCCGCCTCCGCCACCTCCCTGGCGGAACCTTTGCATCCTTTCCTGCATCATTTTGTCGTATTCAGCAGCCTGGTCAGCGGTCAAAACAGCTTTGATCTTATCATTGGTCGATCTCATCAAAGGCATCATTCCCTGGCGCATGGCATCCCTGTCGCCGTTTGCGGCGGTCATGATGCTGTCCCTTTTTGCAGCCTGCTCTTTAAAAATGGTGGTTATTTTAGCAGTCTGATCGTCAGTTAGTTTCAACTGAGTCTGCAACTGCTTAGCCCTGTCTTCCGGGCTCATTCTCCTGCCGCCCTGTGCGCGGCTTACTGCTGTGAATCCCAGGAGGATACAGCACATTAACAAAAGTTTCTTCATATTCCAGTTTTTATGTTTTATCTAAGATAAATTTAACTGCGAATAGTTTAAAAGCACCCGTGTAACTTAATTGTTGCTTTGCTGCAATTTGGAAATGGACCGCTGCATTTGCGCCATCATCGATGTCAGGCTTTCCATGGTCGGTTCCGGAACGGGCAGGGGCATGGTTGTTGAAATGTAACCTTTGGCCTTCCATATTTCGAGGACATCCTCGCCGCTGATCTCGTATGGCTCGTAGGCCGGGTTATCCGATACCAGTTTCAGTTTCTTTTGCTCTTTGAATTTACCGGTCACCCGTTTATATACCACACCGTCATTTTTCGACACCACCACATAAGTTTCACCCGGTTTCAGGTCGCCCCAGTTCTCCAGGTATTCACCTATAATAATCGTGCCCGATACCAATGGGAGCATGGAATCTCCTTTTATTTCGAAAGCCCGGAAGGTGCCATTTTTAAACATAGGCAGGTAAAACTTGGGGAGTTGCGCCACATATTCCGGATCGGCGTAACCGTTGAGGTAGCCCGCGCTTGCTTTTAACGGAACCATCTCGATATTTTCATTTTCATCCCGGTCGACCGATATGCTCAGGATACGCAGATTAGCCGGATCGCCTTTGGGTTTGGGCGCCCATTTCTCGTTTATGGTCTCATTAATAAAATCATCAACGGTAACATCAAAGAATGATGCTATCGTTTTTAGCAATTCATACTTGGGCTCGGCCCTTTCTTCTTCATAGGCGCCAACCAGCGACCTTTTGATACCTATCTGATCCGCAAACTGTTGCTGGGTCAGACCCTTTTTTTTCCTGAGGAATTTAATATTCGATGAAATTATTGACATAAAATTTGGAATTGCTAAAATTATTAGTAATTTTATGCTCATAAAATTAGTAAATATTTTTTAACCCGCAAATTTTTATTGAAATGAAGCGCATTATTTATATCATAACTGACAGGAACCGGAATAATTTGCACGTGGGATTGTGCTCAGACCTGTTAAAAACCATCCAGTTTTACCAGCAGATGCCGACGCTATTTTTTGACAGCGCGCAGCAACTGAAACGGCTGGTTTATTTTGAAGAGATCAGCAATGAGGAGCAGGCGATGGAGCGCTTCAAATTTGTGAGCGGGTTCACGCGTCCGCAAAAAGAGAAAATGATCAGATCGGTGAACCCCGACTGGGTGGACCTGACTCCGGGCCTGAATTTTGAAAGTCAGCGCAGCCGGAGAGCGATGCTGCGCCCTTCGGTGAGCGCAGCCCGCAAACTGGTTACTTTTTGATGAATATCAGGGCGCCCGAGTTCATGCAGTAGCGTTTGCCGCCGCGGTCAGCCGGACCGTCGTCAAAAACATGACCGAGGTGCAGCCCGGTGCTCTTTTCGATCACCTCATCGCGAACCATACCAAAACTGGTGTCTTTCACTATGGCTATTTTCGACGGATCGACGGGTTTCACAAAGCTTGGCCAGCCGGTATGACTATCGTATTTATCGTCCGAGCTAAATAAAACCTCGCCGGTGGCGGCGCTCACGTAGATTCCTTTTTCGTGATTGTTCCAGTAAGCATTATGGTAAGGCGGTTCGGTTCCTTTATTCACCATGATCTCAAATTGGTTCGGAGTCAGTATCTTTTTCCACTCTGCCGCCGATTTTTTCTTTGACTGAGCGTAAGCGCTATGCAGACCACAGCACATGATCGTGCTGATCGCTGCGATAAAAATCAATAACTTTTTCATACACTGAAATACGTAAGCTGTTTCGCCGCGGTTTGCTTACGTTCTTTTATTTTATGCCGGGGACGAGTACTGTAGTTACTATGTCAAGAATGCCATTGCTTTCTTCGATATCAAATCTCGAGATAACACTTTGGCCGTCGTTTTCATCCGTCAGTACGATGTTGCGGTTCTCATTAATGCTTGCAGTTAGCTTTCCGTCTGCGGCAGTGGTAAATACAGTTTGGCCGTTATTTTCTTTTATCAGCCGGGCGAGGTCTTTTGACGTAAATCTTCCGGTGATGATATGATTGTTGAGCAGGTTAATCAACTCAGTGCGGTGTGCCGGTTTCAACAGGGTATCAAGGTAACCCGGCTGAAGTTTTTCGAATGCTTTATTTGACGGCGCAAGAAATGTGATAGACCCTGTACTAAGTGCATTTTTTAGCCCGGCCGAATCGATGGCTGTTATCAGTGTGCTGAATTCAGGCGAACGGGATAGGTTATCATACATATTACGGGATGATTGCATGGCAACACCATCAACGATCCTTGTTTTACCCGCAGCGGAATCGGCTTGCTGCGCCATAGCGGATGACAGCATAAAAAAAAGAAAAACTATCAATGATAATTTCTTCATGATGAATACGATTACCAGCCTGGCGTAAAGCCTAAGCCAAATACGGGTTTGCCGATATCTGTACGGTTGAAGGGGAAAGCCAGGTAAGGCTCCAGCACGAAATAACCGAAAAGATTGACACGCATGGATATACCCGCGCTTAAGGCTGGTACTTTAGAATATACCGGTGTTTTTATCGGGTTACCACTACTGTCAAATACCTGGTTGCCGCTGGCATCCTTTACGTAATCATATCTTAACAGCGTCGGGTTGGTTTTAAATTCGATCTTATCCCCGTTATTCCAGGCCAGGCCCGCATCGAAGAAGGCATTTAATTCTGTAAAAAAGAATTTGGATTTGATCTGGGATAGCTTTTCGGG
>DASZWG010000215.1:0-5668 GCA_035546675.1 Mucilaginibacter sp.
CGCTCCTCAAAAGGAGTTTCTTCTATGAATACACTTTCAGGCATGTGAGCAACGGGAATGGACTGGCGTATCAGCTTTTCGATCTTGCGGATGTAATATTCCTCGGCCGGCGTGCAAAAAGTGATCGCATCACCGGTCTGAAACGCCCGGCCCGTTCGCCCGATGCGGTGCACATAGTCCTCGATCACGAATGGCACATCAAAATTGATCACATGGCTCACATCGCTCACATCTATACCGCGGGCCACTACATCCGTCGCCACCAGTATTTTCACCTCATCGCCCTTGAAGGCATTGATGGAATTAATACGCGTATTCTGTCCTTTGTTGGCGTGCAGCACCTTCACATCATCTTCTCCGTAACGCCGTGCAAGGAACTTGTACACATTTTCGGCGTTGGAGCGGGTTTTGCAGAAGACGATCAGCTTACTGATCTCGCCCTGCTCATCCAGCAAATACTTCAGCAGGTTGATCTTGGTTTTAATATTCGGAACATGATACAACTTTTGCTGCACAGTTTGCGCGGGCGTGGCCTGGGGCGTTACCTCGATCTCAGTCGGAAATTCGAGAAAATTGGCCGAGAGTTCACGCACCTTGTCCGACATGGTTGCCGAAAAGAGCAGGTTTTGCCGCTTGCGCGGAACCACTTCCAGTATCCGGTTGATCTGGGGCATAAAGCCCATATCCATCATTTTATCGGCTTCATCCAGCACCAGCACCTGCAGGGTTTTGGTCATCAGGTTACCACCCAGATAAATATCCATAAACCGGCCGGGTGTAGCCACGATGATATCCGCACCTTTTTTGACCTGTTCGATCTGTGTTTTTGGACCGATCCCGCCGTAAAGCGTTACTGCACGTAAATCGGTGTATTTGGCTAAGGTCCTGATATTTTCTTCGATCTGGATAGCCAGTTCACGCGTCGGCGCAACGATCAGGGCACGCGGATGCTCGCCTTGAGCATATTTGAGCCGCATAATGATGGGCAGCAAATAGGCGGCGGTTTTACCGGTGCCGGTTTGAGCTATGCCCATTACGTCCTGCCCGTTTAATATCGGCGGAATGGCTTTTTGCTGCACATCGGTGGCTTCGGTGTAACCGGCTTCGGCAATGGCATTCAATATCTGCCGGTTAAATTTGAAATCATCGAAGCTTTTGGCCATGCGGCAAAGATAGGCTTTAAGTCGGGAAGTCCGAAAGTCCGCAAAAGCCAGGAAGACGAGAATGCTGTAATGCAAAGCTTTCGCTGCCTGAATAATAAACCCTAAATTTGCATCTGAATAAATCAAAATCATAGCATGTCTTCCATCCTCATCAAATCAGCCACCATAGTCAACGAAAACCAGCAATTTGTAAGCGATATCCTGGTAAAGGACGGGCTGATCGAAAGGATAGACAGGCAGATCGGCGTTAAAGCCGATCAAACCATTAATGCTGAGGGATTGCACCTACTGCCCGGTTTTATAGACGACCAGGTGCATTTCCGTGAACCGGGGCTTACTTACAAAGCCGATATTTATACCGAATCGCGGGCGGCGGTAGCAGGAGGCATCACTTCCTTCATGGAAATGCCGAATACCGTGCCTAACACTTTGACGCAGGAATTGCTCGAACAAAAGTATGAGATAGTCTCGCGCAACTCGCCGGCCAATTACTCATTTTACATGGGTGCATCCAACGACAACCTGGACGAAGTGCTGAAAACCGATGTGCAAAATGTTTGCGGTATCAAGGTGTTTATGGGCTCATCGACCGGGAACATGCTGGTGGATAATCCCAAAACGCTGGAAGACATCTTTAAGGAGTCGCCGATGCTGATCGCTACGCATTGCGAGGATGAAGCGACCATCAGGCACAACCTGGAACATTACAAGCAGCTTTTGGGCGAAAATATCCCGGTAAAGCTTCATCCGAAGATCCGCAGCGAGGAAGCATGTTACCTTTCGTCTTCGATGGCTGTTGGGATGGCGAAGAAATATAATACACGACTCCACATTCTCCATATTTCGACCGAAAAGGAAACGCATTTGTTCGGCAATGATATTCCGCTCAAAGACAAACGCATTACCGCCGAGGCCTGCATTCATCATTTGTGGTTCAGCGACGCGGATTATGAGACCAAGGGCAACCTGATCAAATGGAACCCGGCTGTGAAGAAAGCCAGCGACCGCGAAGGCATTATGAAAGCAGTACTGGACGGGCACATCGATGTGATCGCTACCGACCACGCACCGCATACGCTCGAGGAAAAGTCAAGGCCCTATCTGCAGGCGCCCTCCGGCGGTCCTTTAGTACAGCATGCCCTCCCTGCATTGCTGGAACTTTATCACCAGGGCAAGATCAGCCTCGAACAAATAGCCGAAAAAACGGCCCATAATGTAGCCATCTGCTTCCAGGTAGAGAAGAGGGGGTATGTTCGCGAAGGCTACTGGGCCGACCTGGTACTGGCCGACCTGGACAATCCCTGGACGGTAACCCGGTCCAACATCCTGTATAAATGCGGCTGGAGCCCCTTTGAGGATACGACTTTCCGGTCGAAGATCATGCATACGATCGTGTCCGGCAACCTGGCCTACAGCAATGGAAGTATTATTGAAGGTAAATCCGGTAAACGATTGAAATTTAATCGTATATAATCTGATATATTTTAGAATACAGATTTTTCCGTATCACATCACGCCTAAATAGACCGCTGTTTCTGTCTCGTTAAAGCTTTTTGCGCCAGCCTTATACAGATCGTAATCGGCAATGTAGCTGCGCATTGAACCGTCTTTCCATATCTGCCGCCAGGTATTGCCAACGCATGCCGGGAACTCGCCGCATGGGCGGTATACCCGGTAACTGCCTGATGGCACCAGCGCCATAAACCAGTCGGGCGAGTGAAACGGCTCAGCAACCCGGCAGCCGAGCACAGCGGTATACCAGCCTGTATAATCGCTTTCGTAATCCGTGTATACGCAATAAATATCTTCCGACAATTTATTTTCGATCTGCCCGGCTATACCTTCGGATGTGAATTTGGTCCACAGCCTTCCGATATCCGCGTCCGACCTTTCATCCTGGTTAGTGGTCCTTATGGCTATGCCCGCTACGAAAAATCCGGGGCAATTTTTGAGTTCAAAGGGTATATTTGGGGTCATAACAAATGATTATAATAGTTTTTAATAGATAGTATGTCAATGATTTATGAAGATCAAATAATTTTTTACTTCATACATGGCCGCTCTCTACCATTTCCTTCATCTTGCCGAATACCCACTGCCAGTTTTGCTCGGAATGGCTCTTTGATTCCTCGCTTTTAATGCGCTCCTGGGTAATAGTCAATATGGTTTTGCCATCGCTTTCGGCCAGGTCATAGGTGATATCCAGGTAATTTTCCGGTATATTTTCTGTGCCCGACATGCTGCTCCAGTAATTGTATTTGACCGATCTGCCGGGATCAATATCCAGTACGGTACCGGTATCACGGTAGGTTTTCCCCTCCCACTCTCCTTCCCAGGTAATGGGGCTGCCCTTCTTCCAGTCCGTTTTGACATTTGTGCCGAAAAAGTATTGTTTCACAATTGCTGGATTGGTCAACGCTTCCCACACTTTTGAAGCCGGTGCGCTGATGATGATCGATGTTTCTAATGTTAAGTCTGCCATAGTTTTATTGCTGAATTGTTTTTATTGTTTTACTGTTTCTTCTGTTAACATTTTTTTGCTGATCAGGTTGAAGTCATGCTCACCTATCTCAAAAAATCCGAAGCGAAACCGGTATCCCCAGGCCTTCTTGTCCCGAATGAAATCAAGCATACCGATCAGCGGCACGATGGGCACTTCGCGGCATGCATAGTATTCCATATCGCGGCGGTACGGCACAAAGTCTTCGGTCATTTTATGCCGGTATATTTCGGCGCCCCTCACCTGCCCTATCGCTGTAAAAGCCTGCAGCTTTTCATCGCCCTGGTAAGTCACTTTGGGCGAATAAAAGATCACCCGGTCATTTATCCGCAGTTTTTTAAGCGCCCCAGCCTTACCGTGGTTAGCCTGCATAAAACTCCCCGCCACGCCGCGTTTGATATGATCTTTCGAAACCACGGCTATCCAATACCTTTCTGAGCCCATTTGCTTTGTTTTGAGCAAATCAACCTAATGCGTGTGACAGCCGTATGTCAGCAGGCTAAAAATTAATCAGGGAATAAGATGGTGTTATGATTCGCCGATATGCTCGGGCACGCCGCTGTTGCGCTGGTGAATAACGCCTGACAGTTCGCGCACCCTGTCCTTTAAGCTCAGGGGCATTATGATCTCGGCCATATCGCCATACATGATCAGCCAGCGGGCGAAACCTTCCATAAATTCGGTCAGGAAACGCATTTCGATCATCCCGTCAACTTCACGTTCAGACACAAAGCCGTTATAGTACTTCTGTTCGCTCAGGTGAGGCATAATGCGCTTTTCCACGCGGATCAACACTTCCTGCAGGTTTCGTTCACGCACCTGGCGCGATATGTATTCGTTCAGGCTGGGGTGCTGTGTGCGGAAGCGTTCGCCGGTAAGCGAGATGTTCGAAATACGGTCGAGCCGGAAATCGCGGTAGTCCAGCCGCAGGCGGCACCAGGCGATCAGGTGCCAGTAATTATCCTGGTAAAATACCCCTACAGGTTCGATACAGCGTTCGGTTTTTTCCTGGCTGTGCATCGCGAAATAATGGATAGACAAAACCGTCCTGTCGCCGATACCCTTAAGGATGATCTGCAGCGGGTTCAGATCGAGGCTTTTACCCGGTACCCTCCTGCTTTTGAACACCTCGATATGCCCGTCGATGTTTTCGAGATAATCCTTTTCGGCCATGCGCAATACCGAGCGTATTTTATACATAGCCGATTTATAATGCTCGTCCGATGAAGGGTCGGTCAGCTTTTCCATCAGCTTCTCGGCGGTCAGGAACGCGGTGGCCTCCTCACGTGTGAACATCACCGGGGGCAGGCGGTAGCCGTCCATAATGGAATACCCCACACCCGCCTCGCCCATCAGCGGTATACCGGCTTCTTCCAGCGTTTTGATATCGCGGTAAACCGTACGCAGGCTGATACCGAAACGGTCGGCAATATCGCCGGCCTTCACTACCCTGCGCGACTGGAGCTGGATCAAAATGGCCGATATGCGGTCGATGCGGTTCATATTTCATTCAAATTAACCAAAACAATTTCTCATTTTTGAGCACATCATATAAAATACCCGATGGAAAAAGACGATAAGATCGTAACATTCGAAACTTACTATAACCCAATGCTGGCCGAGATCATCAGGGCTAAGCTGGAAGCAAACGGCATACCCTGCTTTCTGACGGACGAAAGCCTGGGAACCATGTACCCGGTGTATAACCAGGGCGGCGGGGGCATTAAACTGAAGGTTTTTGAACGCGACCTGGAAAAGTGCAGGGAGATAGTGGACAGCGACGATGGTTTGTCACCGGGCGATGATGCTGAGATGGAATAAAGTTAAATTGCCTCAGACCATCCGAGAAATCAAACCGCCTCTAACTCTCGCAGGCAAAGTATCTTGACTCACCCCCTAACCCCTCTCTGCAAGCAAAGAGGGGAATAACTAAAATTCTTAAAAACCCTCTCTACTCGTAGAGAGGGTGGCCAAGTGAAGCGAGGCCGGATGAGTCAATGATAAA
>DASZWG010000216.1:0-3274 GCA_035546675.1 Mucilaginibacter sp.
TCACACCCCTCCCTAAGGGAGGGATTTTTCAACTAAAAGTAATCTTCCGAACGCCTGTGGAGATAACTCCGACAAGGGCAGATTTTGACTCACCCCCTAACCCCCTCTCTAACTTTAGAGAGGGGGAATTTTTTAATAAAAACCCTCTTTGCTTGCAGAGAGGGTGGCGAGTAAAACGAGCCGGGTGAGTCGAATATCAAAATTATAAATACCAGACTCTTTTATCTCCGGGTCTTCCGGCAGGAGGCCCGGACTGGCGGTCTTAGTGTACCTGCCCTGAAAGTACACCGAAAAGTTCTTAAAGAAATACCATACACTAAGCCGGTTTTTACGGATAAAACCTATCGCAATCTGTTCAAAGGTGTTCTGAAAGTGATCAAAAGTGTCGTTTTCGTGATTTTTCGGTAAAAACAGGTGTTATTTTGTGTATACGTCGGCCCTGTGCCAACTGCCTGTTTTATAATTACTTAACTGCTATTATTTCACATAATGAATAAAGCTCTCAAATTTTGAGGCATAGTGTAAACAGCAAAAACCTGTAATATAATAGGTTAAGCACCGGAACATGCCCGGGAGAGGCGTGAGCGTGAATGATGGTGTATGGCGCCCACCCCGGCGGGAAGCCGGGCTTAATTTCAACCTTGCTTTTCTGTTACCCAATGCGATCAAACCCTTTACCAGAACCTTACATACAGCAGCGAAATGATCAGCAGGGTGATCACGATCATGGCCAGTACGCCGGGCTGAACTTTGAACATGGATTTGTCGAGCGTAAATGCTTTGGGGTTGACTTTTGGTCCGGCGAGGCTCATCACGATCATGATGGCCATCGTAAAGAAAAACGAAAGCCCCATGCAGATGTGGAACGGTATTTCGTAAACGCCCGCATCGTTTTTGTAGGCAGTATACAAAAATGTTTCGGGACCGAACCATTTTGGCGCCAGCTCATTGAATAATATCGATAATACAAAACCCGCGATCACACCAACTACGGCGGCCGAACCCGTGGTGCGTTTCCAGAACATACCCAGCAGGAACATGGCAAATACACCCGGACTGATAAAGCCGGTATACTTTTGTATGAAGGTAAAGCCGCCTTCGCCGCCAATATTCAGCGTATCGTTCCAGGTGAGGGCGATAGCGACGATCAGCGCACACAGGATAGTGATGCGGCCGATAATGACCATGTTTTTCTCGTCCGATTCCTTTTTGATATACTTTTTATATACGTCGAGGGTAAAAATGGTCGATATGCTGTTCGCCTTGCCCGCCAGCGAGGCAACGATGGCAGCGGTAAGTGCCGCAAGCGAAAGGCCGATCAGGCCGTTGGGCAAATAACCCAGGATAGCCGAATAGGCGTTGTCGGTCACCACTTCGCCGTGCTTGCTGTTTACCAGCATTTGCGCGTGTATCAGGCCTCTCTGGTGCAGCACATAAGCCGCAATACCGGGCAGCATCACGATCAGGGGCATCAGCAGTTTCATAAAGCCGGCAAATAAAATTCCCTTGCGGGCGGTTTTCAGATCGGCGCCGAGCGCGCGCTGGGTGATGTACTGGTTACAGCCCCAGTAGTTCAGGTTGATGATCCAGATACCGGCGATATACGAAAGTACGCCCGGTATGGTCAGGTAATCGTGGATCTCGTGCTGTGTCGAGTTGGGGCCAGGCTTGGCAAATATCATGTGGAAATGACCCGGTGCACTTTTTATCAGGTCAGTAAACCCGCTTATTGCGCTGTCACCCGTTCCGAAAGCTTTGCTGACCACAGTGAGGGCCACATAGGTAGTGGCAAGGCCGCCGATGATGAGCACGCTCACCTGTATCACATCGGTAAAACCGATCACCTTCATGCCTCCGAGTGTAATAAAGACGGCAAATATGGACAAGGCTATGATGATCATCTGGAAATCATGGTGACTGCCGCCGATGAGGTTATTGATCGCCAGCGAGCCCAGGAAAAGTATCGAAGTAAGATTGACAAATACGTAAAGGAAAAGCCAGAAAATGGCCATGATCAGTGCAACGGTCCCGTTATACCGCGTATTCAGGAATTGCGGCATGGTAAATATCTTATTCTTGAGGTATACCGGCATGAACCACACGGCTACAATGATCAGCGCTACGGCCGCGATCCATTCATAAGCGGCAACGGCAATACCGATATCATACCCCTGGCCGCTCATTCCGATGAATTGCTCGGCCGAGATATTGGAAGCGATCAGCGATGCGCCTATGGCCCACCAGGTAAGCGAACCTTCGGCCAGAAAGAAGTCATGTGTATCGGTAACGGCTTTTTTCTTTTTGCGGTAGATGTAGTAGCCGTACCCGGCGACAATAAAAAAATAGATCACAAAGATGATGTAATCAACTGCGGAAAATTTGCTCATACAGGTATAGTTTAATTGGCTTTATTGCTGCATTTGCTTAAGCGCTGCAGGTATTTGGTTTATATCTGTTATTTTGACAATTATAAATTATATCCTGAACATTATCAACATCGATTGCCGAATATAAACTATTTTCTTAATTGACAATACTAGCGCATTTAATATAGCTCCATTGTTACAACCGATTTTGCGGGAAGATTGACCACCAGGCTGTCGCCGTTTTTCTTTGCATCGTCAAAGTTTTTGAGATGAACGCGACCAGGCTGCTGAAAAGTATTGATATCGGTCAGGTTTTCGGAAGTGAGTATCTGCCCGGCTATTTTGCTCCATTGCAGCCCGGCAAGCGATGCCGATACGGTTACAGTATGATGCGGGTCGAGGTTGACCATCGAGATATGGATCTTTCCCGCTGCATCCTGCGAAGCCGACATGCTTACAGCCGGTATCTTTTTGCCGTCCATTTCATAATCGGGTGTGTTCAGTTTGATGGGGAGGTATTTTGCATCCTGGTGAACCTTGTACATATCAAATATCCAGTAGGTAGGCGTCAGCACGATTTTTTCTTTGTTGGTCAGTATGAGCGATTGCAACACATTGACCGTTTGCGCCAGGTTAGCCATTTTCACGCGGTCGCAGTGGTTGTTAAAAATATTCAGCGTGGTGGCGGCCATCAGCGCATCGCGAAGGCTGTTCTGCTGGTACAGGAAGCCCGGGTTAGTTCCGGGTTCCACATCCGTCCAGATGCCCCATTCGTCCACCACCAGCGCTACCTTTTTCTGCGGATCGTACTTATCCATAATGGCCGAATGTTTGGTCACCAGTTCCTCCATCTTCAGTGCATTCACCATCGTGTTGAAATATTCCTTCTCATCAAAATGTGTTGCCGA
>DASZWG010000217.1:0-12767 GCA_035546675.1 Mucilaginibacter sp.
TTACGCTCGGCATAGCGGTCGACGCCAACGTACTGATCTATGAACGCGTGCGCGAAGAACTCGCGGTGGGCAAATCGCTCAAACTGTCTGTTGCAGATGGCTTTAAGCATGCTTTATCATCCATCCTCGACTCCAACATAAGTACGTTTATTACCGGTTTGATCTTGTTTACATTCGGCAGTGGGCCGATCAAAGGTTTTGCAGTCGTGTTGATGATCGGTATTGTAACCTCACTATTCTGCTCGCTGCTGATCTCACGTTTGATATTTGAATGGATGATCGGCAAAGGATGGGATGTTAAATTCTCGAATCCGTGGAGTTCTCATACCTTCAAAAACGCCAATTATGCATTTGTAAAAAACCGTAAATGGTTCTACATATTCTCTAGCAGCTTTATTGCACTGGGTATTGTAAGCATGTTTACACAAGGATTTAACTACGGCGTCGATTTCGTTGGCGGCCGTAATTACATCGTACACTTCAAAAACTCAAGTGTAACCACGCAGGATGTTCACCACATGATAGATCCCGTTTTAGGTGCAAGCGAGGTAAAAACCTTCAGCCTGCTCGGTGGGGGCCAGAATTCTAATGAGATAAGTATCACTACGAAGTATAAGATCGAGGATAACTCGACTGCTGCTGATGCCCAGGTAAGACAAGCGCTTATTGATGCATTAAGCAAAAACCCGGCGACAAAGATCGTCGATAAGGATATTGTAAAATATCAAAAGGTAAAGGCAACTATTGCCGAAGGCCTTAAACAGTCAGCATTCTGGACAGTGCTTATCGCTATTATTATCATATCGTCCTACATACTGATCAGGTTCCGAAAGTGGCAGTTCAGTTTGGGTGCAATGATCGCAACAGCGCACGATGCCTTGATGGTACTGTCGTTCTTTTCGATATTTAAGAATTTTATTCCGTTCCTGGATATCGACCAGTCGTTCATTGCTGCAATATTGACAGTTATCGGTTATTCGATCAACGATACGGTGGTGGTGTTCGACCGTATACGCGAGTTCCTGAATCTGCACCATGCCAAAACTGATGATCCGAAAGAAGTGATCAACCATGCTATCAACAAGACGCTGAGCCGTACCATTATTACCGCATTGACCGTATTGTTCGTGCTGATCGTGCTATTCATCTTCGGCGGCGACGTGATCCGGGGCTTCTCGTTCGCGTTACTTGTAGGCGTATGTTTCGGTACTTATTCATCCATTTGTATCGCTACTCCGGTTATCATCGATTTCGGTAAAAAAGACCTGAAATAAAGTCATTTAAATATACTATTGAAGGCTCCAAACAATGTTTGGAGCCTTTTTTGTTATATGATCAGTAATTAAAACATCTGATCATGAAAGCAACAAATACATCAGCTTATCCGAGAGTTGTCATTATAGGCGGCGGTTTTGGCGGAATGTCGCTTGCCAGGTCATTGGCCGATAAGCCTGTCGAAGTTCTTATGCTCGATAAGCATAATTACCATACTTTTCAGCCCCTCCTCTACCAGGTGGCAACCGGTGGTCTTGAAGCTGAGTCTATCGCATTCTCATTACGTAAGAATTTTGATAATCAGAAAAACTTTCGCTTCAGGATAGCCGAAGTGAACCATATCAATCCTGAAAAAAATACGGTCGATACAACCGTGGGCGAGATAGCTTATGATTACCTGGTAATTGCAACAGGGTCGACGACCAATTTCTTCGGCAACCAGGATATTGAATACAACTCCATGCCGATGAAGTCGATCCCTGAAGCACTGAACCTGCGTTACCTGATTCTGCAGAATTTTGAAACAGCCCTGCTGAAAAAAACCAAAGAAGAAAGGGAGCCTTACCTCAACTTCGTGCTTGTGGGCGCCGGGCCTACCGGTGTGGAACTGGCGGGTGCGCTGGCCGAACTGCGTAACCATGTGCTCAGTAAGGATTATCCCGAATTAAACAGGCAGGAAATGAAGGTTTACCTGGTCGATTTCCAGAACCGTGTATTGGGTTCTATGTCCGAACAGGCATCAAAAGCTGCAAAAGAAGGCCTCGAAAAGATGGGCGTTGAGGTAATGCTGGGCGTAAAGGTCAAAAACTATGACGGCGAGACGATCATTTTTGAAGGCGGTAAAACCATTCGCACCAAAAATGTGATCTGGTCCGCAGGGGTTATGGGTGTCGTGCCGGAAGGGATAGACAAAGACCTTATTATCAGGGGTGATCGCATCCGGGTCGATAACATTTGCCGTGTACAAAGTTACAGCAACATTTTCGCTATAGGCGATGTGGCCGCCATGATTACCGATGAGACACCCAAGGGACACCCGGGTGTTGCACAGGTAGCCATACAAATGGGCAAAACTACGGGCAAAAATATTATGCGCATCATCAACGGTGAAACACCCGAGCCTTTTAAATATCACGATAAAGGTTCGCTGGCCACCATAGGACGTAATAAGGCTGTAGCCGATCTTGGTAAATTGAAATTCCGGGGATTCTTCGCATGGCTGATCTGGATGTTTGTACACCTGATCTCGCTGATTGGTTTCCGCAAAAAAGTCATTGTGCTGACCAACTGGGTGGCCAGTTATTTGAGCAATAACGGGGGCTCTAGGCTCATCATACGCCGGTATGTAAGGGATGCGGAGCACGCGGAAGACGTTGTGCTGCCCAATGCTGATTGAGCATGATTTTTTAACTTAACCGTCAGCGGCGATAATCAAGACCGTATATTAGCGTTTGAATAGTATACTGCTATGAAGAATTTGTTTTTGGGTTTGTTGATCCTCCTGTCGGCAGCGGGCGCTTGTGCCCAGAATGACGGTTACACGCGCACCTACGAAGTGAACCATCCGAATATCCCGCCATCACTCGATTCGGTACATTTGCAGGTAATAGGCACCAATGCTTATTACCAAAAGGTGGTCAAAGTAGACAGCAATATTCGTTTGAGCTCTATCTATACACGTACACTGGAATTTATGGCGACCAAAAACTTTCAGCAAACCTATGGGTACGAGCAGGAGGGTAAACTGATCTTTACCACCACACAGGACCTGAACGAGAATACGGAATACAACGATAGCTATGATGACGACCCGGAGCCTTATACGGTACAGTTTTCGATCATAATCGATATGAGGAATGGAAGGTATCGCTATACCATTCGCAATGTGATATTTTACCTGCCTACTGATAATGGGAACCGCAAACTGAGTTTGTACGAGATATACCAAAAGGAAACAAGCGGCGATTCGAGAAGGATCATGAAGGATGCGAGAAAACTGAAAGATTCATTTGAAAAATACTTGGTATCACTTACCGGTGAGCTTTATACCGAAATAGAGCATAAGGCACCGATCTATAATTCGAAGTTCTGATCCATTTTACGCAAAAAAACCCCGGCATTTCGCCGGGGTGACTGATAGGTTGCATCATACTCAAATAACCACTGCAAACCTTATTCATTGGTCAGAATTACCTTCAAAGCCTTTTCCCTCGCAGCGTGCCCGAAGGTTTCGTATGCGTCCATTACCTGGTCGAGCCTGAAATAATGCGTGATCAGGTTCTTTGGCTGTAGCTTTTTGGCCTGAACGGTCTTTAACAGCATAGGCGTGGTCACTGTATCCACCAGGCGCGTGGTAATGGTGATGTTTTGCGCCCATAGTGTTTCCAGGTGCAGGGTTGCGCTCTTGCCGTGCACACCGATATTGGCGACATGCCCGCCGGGTGCAATAATGGCCGTGCATAGTTCGAAAGTTTGTGGTACACCCACAGCTTCGATGGCTGTGTCTACGCCTTTTCCGTTCGTAAGTTCCTTTACCCTTTCCACCACATTTTCGAAACTGCTGTTGATAAGCTTGGTCGCCCCGAATTTTTCGGCAACGCTAAGACGGTTATCATCCAGATCGATCATAATGATCTCGCCCGGAGAGTAGAATTGCGACGTGAGCAAAGCTGCAAGGCCTATCGGACCGGAGCCTACGATAGCGATCGTGTCGCCGGGTTTTACCTGCCCGTTCAGCACACCGCACTCAAAACCCGTCGGTAAAATATCACTCAGCATTACCAATGCCTCCTCATCCGCTCCTGCGGGGATAGGATACAAACTGTTATCGGCATGCGGGATCCTCACATATTCGGCCTGAGTTCCGTCGATCAGGTGGCCCAGTATCCAGCCGCCATTCGTACAATGCGAATACATTCCCTTTTTGCAATACTCACATTTACCGCAGGAGGTGATACAGGATATAAGCACATGATCACCCTTTTTGAAGTTGCTTACACCGGTACCCGCTTCTTCAATAACACCTACTCCTTCGTGCCCGATGATCCGGCCATCCTCTACCTCAGGTACATCGCCTTTCATAATATGCAGGTCGGTGCCGCAAATCGTCGTTTTTAATATTTTCACGATCGCATCGGTTGGTTTTATAATCGTCGGTACAGGCTTATCTTCCCAGGCTTTATTACCCGGTCCGTGATAAACCAATGCCTTCATGGTCTTTCTTTCACTTGCTAAAGTGGTGCTGCCAGGCGCTGTGTCGGTCAACAGAGCCGCCTTATCCGAAACTAAATTTTCCATGTCAATGATGCTTTAATTGGTTAACAATAGTGTACTGCAAAGCTATCCATACTCATGCTCCATAAAAATGACGGCGCTTATGATTAATGATGAGTGTTATCACATATCCGGCAATAATGAACAATTTGAGTAGCTTTACCCCTGCAAATGACTAAGCAACTCATCCGGCTAACCGAGTGCCCGCGCGACGCCATGCAGGGATTGAAGGAGTTTGTCCCGACTGAAGTTAAGGCTGCCTATATCAACCTGCTGCTACAGGTTGGTTTCGACACCATCGATTTCGGCAGCTTTGTTTCGCCTAAAGCGGTGCCGCAGATGCAGGATACCGCTGACGTGCTTAAAAAACTTGACCTGTCCGGCTCCCGGTCAAAATTGCTGGCCATTATCGCTAACTATCGCGGTGCAGAAGATGCTGCAAAGCACGGGGAGATCACTTACCTGGGCTTCCCATTCTCGATATCTGAAACCTTTCAGGGCCGCAATACTAATGCAACTATCACTGAGGCATTTGAAACCGTAAAGCGGATAAAAGAATTATGCACTTCACAAAACAAGGAATTGCTGGTCTACCTGTCGATGGGTTTTGGCAATCCTTACGGTGATGAGTGGAATAAAGAAATCGTTGCCGGGTGGGCCGAAAAGCTTATTGATGAAGGCATTCAGTACATTTCGCTGGCCGATACCATTGGCATTGCCTACCCGGAACAAATCAGTAAAATATACACGCTTCTGTCAGCCCAATTTCCCGAAATACAGTTCGGCGTACACCTACACTCAACCCCCGATACCTGGTTTGATAAAATTGACGCTGCTTACCGCAGCGGTTGCAAACGTTTTGATACAGCATTAAAGGGATATGGCGGCTGCCCTATGGCTAAAGATGAGCTTACAGGCAATATCGCAACCGAAAACGTAATAAGTTATCTGCAAACGAAAAATGCCCGGCCGGAACTTAATATGGAAAAGCTGTATGAAGCGATGGAATATTCCGGTCGTATTTTTAAGTGAGTTTTTATCGCCTTTTCATCTTGTAATGGCGGATACCTGCCTCTGTAAATTCAGGACCGGTCTTTACAAAATCAAAACGTTCGTACAAGCTAACCGCCTGCACCTGGGCATGCAGATAAATATGATCCGCATCGGCCGGAAGATCGGCCAGCACGGCTTTTATCAGCTCCTGCCCAATCCCGTTTCCCCTGAATTTTTTCAGTACGGCAAAGCGCTCCAGCTTATAGCCTTTGTCCGTCTTACGCCAGCGTGATGCACCTGCCGGTTCTCCGTTAACGGTAGCTAAAAAGTGATGGGACATATCCTCATTCTCCCATTCCAGTTCGGGAGGGCAATTTTGTTCGCCCACAAACACCTCGCGCCTGATCGCGAAAACCTTCTCCAGGTCTATTGGATCAGTTACTTTTCGTACGCTTATGGCATTCATTTTTGTTGAGGGAAAAGGTGAAAAGATAAAGGTAAAAGGACAAAGATGGAAGACGGTTTTTCAGCCGTTCACCTTTGTCCTTTTGCCTTTTACCTACAGCTTGCTGTTTACGTCGATGCAGTTAAGATCTTCGAATGCGCCTTTGAGGCGTTTCACAAAATTTTCTTCGCCTTTGCGCAGCCATACACGCGGATCGTAATATTTTTTGTTAGGCGAATCGTCACCTTCGGGGTTGCCAATCTGACTTTGCAGGTATCCTTCTTTCGATTTGTAATAATCTTTGATACCTTCCCAGAAAGCCCATTGCATATCGGTATCGATATTCATTTTAATAGCGCCGTACGATATCGCTTCGCGTATTTCTTCCTGGCTCGAACCCGAACCGCCGTGGAACACAAAATTGATCGGCTTTTCGGCTGGCAAATTATATTTCTTTCTTACATATTCCTGCGAGTTATGCAATATAACCGGCTGCAATTTTACGTTGCCGGGTTTATATACACCATGCACATTGCCGAATGCTGCCGCAATAGTAAACCTGTGGCTTACTTTTGAAAGCTCTTCGTAAGAATAAGCTACGTCCTCTGGCTGGGTATATAAACGGGAACTATCCACGCCGCTGTTGTCTACGCCGTCTTCTTCACCGCCGGTCACGCCGAGCTCGATCTCCAGCGTCATGCCCATTTTGGCCATCCTTGTTAAATACTTAGCCGATATTTCGATGTTCTCATGAATGGGTTCTTCCGAAAGGTCAAGCATGTGTGACGAGAACAATGGTTTCCCGGTCTCGGCAAAGAATTTTTCGCCGTAATCCAGCAGTCCGTCAACCCAGGGAAGCAGCTTTTTAGCACAATGGTCGGTATGCATGATCACCGCTACGCCATAATGCTCGGCCAGCAGGTGCACATGTCTTGCGGCAGATACGCCGCCCAGGATACAAGCCTGCAGGTTGGTGTTATCCAGCGATTTGCCCGCATAGAACTGAGCGCCGCCATTTGATAACTGTATAATGACCGGCGAATTGACCGCTTTGGCTGTTTCCATTACGCCATTAATGGTATTGGTGCCGGTTACGTTCACCGCAGGGAGGGCAAACTGGTGCTTTTTAGCAATTTCAAATAATTCCTGCACCTGGTCTCCGTGCAGTACGCCTTTATAATTTTTCAAATCCATTAGCTTTAATTTGGGCCTCGAATTTATAAAATTTATTAGTTCGAGCCATTAATTATCTCATTATTATTACCCGAACACGGCTATTATATCAACACATGTAAACAATCTTATACTGGGCAATACGGATAATTATATGGCATCAATAATATTTTTCGTTTCTTTGCACTAAATCGGAGGAAGATACAGATCAATGACCTGGTTTAAAAGAGAATCAAAAGGCATCATCACCACCACTGAGGAAAAGAAAGAGGCGCCCGACGGTATATGGAACAAATGCCCGAACTGCAAGAAACCCCTTCATTATTCCGAACAAGTTGAAAATCAATATGTTTGTCACTATTGCGGCTTCCATATGCGGATAGGCTCGAAAGAATATTTTTCCATTCTTTTCGACAATAATGAGTTCACCGAACTATTCGCCAACCTGAAATCGGGCGATCCGCTGCATTTTGTCGACACCAAAAAATATACCGACCGGCTTACTGAAACGATCACAAAAACCGGCCTGAATGATGCTATCCGTGCCGCTCATGGGAAGATCGACAAACAGGATATCGTGATCGCCTGTATGGATTTCAATTTCATCGGCGGCTCGATGGGGTCAGTCGTCGGCGAAAAGATAGCCCGGTCCATCGATTATTGCATTGAACATAACATACCGCTTATGGTTATCTCGAAATCAGGCGGAGCGCGTATGATGGAAGCGGCCTTTTCGCTGATGCAGATGGCTAAAACGTCGGCGAAACTGGCACTCTTGGCCAAAGCTAAGATACCTTACATATCCCTGCTGACCGACCCAACCACCGGCGGTGTTACAGCCTCATATGCTATGCTGGGCGATATCAACATTGCCGAACCCGGTTCGCTTATCGGCTTTGCCGGACCAAGGGTGATCAAGGAAACAATTAAAAAAGATCTTCCCAAAGGCTTCCAAACGGCTGAATTCGTGCAGGAACATGGTTTCCTGGATTTTATAGTCGACCGGAGAGAAATGAAGGAAAAACTTTCCTCTTTCCTTAAACTCATGGCTAATTAATATTCGAAAGATATATTCAAAGAAAAAGGCTCTGATAAATCAAAGCCTTTTTCTTTTTTACGCCTGTTAAGCGCCCTTCAAGGTTCAACCCCTGAATGATGAGCTCGTTTCCTGACTGATAATGACGGATCGTTGCTCCTGGTTATTCCGGCGTTTTCAGTATACCGGAATTCGTTTAATTACTCGCTCCTGCCAATGGTTCCTTCCTGCGCACCGCTGCCTTCCGTTTTGGCATCAGGCAGATGATGGGCTAATCCGCCATCACTGCGCAACACTTTAAAATTTTTATCCCTGGCAGGCCCCCGCGTCTCAAGCGTATCCTTGTGCTTGCGGGGCGACGAATCTTTATGAGTTTGCTGCGTTTGATTGTCTTCAAAAGACTCGTCTTCAGGATCCAAATATTCGCTCATTTCTCAAAAAAATTTAATTAAACACTTTCTGTCCCCGGTTCATGACCTACCATTCGGCCGGTAGTTCGCCCCAACGGGCGGCTCTCAAAATCTGTTTTGGCAGGGCCTACCGACGGGAACTCCTTTTTTTCCGGCGGCGTTACGTCATTACGTTCCGTGAATGAAGCATCAGCGCCCTCCTTTTGAGGTGCCGATTCGCTCTGACGAGGGTAAAGAATTTCTTCCTTCTTTCCCGGTGGTGTATTTTCGGGCCTTTCATTGGGCCTTTTGGCAGGGTTCAACGGATTGGTCTTCGTCCCGCTCTTATTTTCTTTAGTCATCATAAGTTTTACTTTATTAGTTAATAGATAAACCAATAAGGCAAACCTATTGTTTTTTATTTTCCTACTAAGAAAATTAATTACCTCAAAATGATCCGATAAAAAAATTGTCTATGAGCTTACCAGACACAATTCACGCAACCTGGCTACGGCAAAGTCGACCTCTTCTTTTGTATTGTATTTTGAGAATGAAAAGCGTACCGAAGGCCGGGTTGAGTCGCCGCCTATGGCATGCAATACATGCGAACCGATGTCTGTACCCGAGCTGCATGCACTGCCGCCCGATGCGGATATACCCGCAATATCGAGGTTGAGCAGCAGCATATCAGACATATCCTGGCAGGGGAAAGATACATTAAGTACCGTATATAAGCTCTTATCAGGGTCTGTCTCGCCGTTAAAGTCGACGCCTTGAACATGCTCCCTAAGCTGTTCGATCATATAGGATTTAAGCCCCTGGATGTATTGATGGTTTTGATCCATTTCTGAATAGGCGATCTCAAGCGCTTTTGCCAAACCGACGATCCCATATATATTTTCGGTTCCGCCACGCATATTGCGTTCCTGTGCACCGCCATAAATGAACGGGTTGATCTTTACACGATGACTTACATGGAGAAACCCAATCCCTTTCGGTCCGTGCAACTTATGCGCCGAGCAGACCATAAAATGTGTTTTGAGTTTGCTCAGATCATGACGGAAATGCCCGACGGTTTGTACGGTATCGGAATGATAGATCGCGTCATATTTTTCGCAAAGATCGCCGATCAGGTCCATATTGCATAGTGTGCCCAGCTCGTTATTGGCCTGCATTAGCGATACAAAACTGTGTTCGTTATTTTTCAGCAGTTCTTCCAGGTGATCGTAGTTCAGGTTGCCTTTATGATCCGTTTCCACAAAACTCAGCCTGATCATGCTGGCCTCTTCCATAGCTTCAAGCGTGTTGATCACCGCATGGTGTTCCAGGTTGGTAGTAATAGCATGTTTGATCTTATTATCGATAATGCCACGCCTGATAGCGGTGTTATCTCCTTCAGTTCCGCCCGAGGTAAAAAATATTTCGGAAGGCGAGGTATGCAATAAGTTGGCGATGGTTTTGCGTGACCGTTCGACCAGGGCGCGAGCTTCCCGGCCATGCGCGTGAATGGACGAGGGGTTACCGTAATGGTTTTCCATCACTTTGTACATTTCCCTCAGCACCTCCGGGTCAATAGGAGTTGTAGCAGCATTATCAAAATAGACACGCATAGTTAATTATTGAGTTGTGAATTATTGAGTCACTGATCATTAACCGCAACAGCTGCACAAGGCTTTTGTTTCCGTCTAACGGTCAGCTTTGCAAATTTAAGATTTCTTTTATATCCGCGATGATCTTATTGGCCAGATTATCCGCAACGGTTTCCGAATTTCCTTCAGAATAAATGCGGATGATCGGCTCGGTATTCGACCGGCGCAGGTGTACCCACTCCTTATCAAACTCGATTTTCAGCCCGTCTATGGTCGTGTGTGGATGATTTTTATATTTTTCCTCCACTTTAGCCAGCAAGCTGTCGATATCCATTTCGGGTGTAAGCGTTATTTTATTTTTTGAAATAAAATAGCCCGGGTAGCTGCTTCTCAAGGCCGAAACAGATTTTCCTGATCTTGCCAGGTGCGACAGGAACAAGGCAATGCCTACCAGCGCATCACGACCATAGTGCAGTTTGGGATAGATCACTCCGCCATTGCCTTCGCCGCCAATTACAGCATGCACCTCCTTCATTTTATTTACCACGTTCACCTCACCCACAGCGGCGGCATGGTACTCACCACCAGCCTTTTCGGTCACATCACGCAGGGCACGGGTAGATGATAGATTAGATACCGTATTACCGATCCTATTTTTCAATACATAATCAGCAACGGCCACCAGGGTATATTCTTCGCCGAACATATTGCCATCTTCACAAACAAATGCCAGCCTGTCCACATCGGGATCGACGGCAATACCCAGGTGCGCTCTTGTTTTCACTACCTCCTGCGACAGGGCCACTAAATTCTCGGCTAAGGGTTCCGGGTTGTGAGGGAAATTTCCGGTAGGTTCGCAATATAATTGTTGTATGGTAGTAACGCCAAGCGCCTCAAGCAATGCCGGGACAAATATCCCACCGGTAGAATTAACGCAATCGATAACAATATTAAAGTTTGCTTTCTTAATCGCTTTGGCGTCCACCAGCGGCAGCGCCAGTATCATATCGATATGCTTCTTCAGGTAGCTATCATCAAGGATCACTTTACCGAGGTCATTCACCTCCGCGTATTTAAAATCACTGCTCTCGCCTATTTCGAGCACCTCACGGCCATCAGCATCGCTGATAAACTCCCCGTTATGGTTCAGCAGTTTCAGCGCATTCCACTGCTTGGGGTTATGGCTGGCGGTAATAATAATTCCCCCGGCTGCATCTTCAGCTGGCACGGCAACTTCAACGGTCGGCGTTGTGGACAGCCCCAGGTCGATCACATCAATACCAAGTCCTTGCAAGGTTCCGGTTACCAGGCTGTTCACCATCGTACCAGATACACGTGCATCTCGGCCTACAACAATCTTCTTTTTGCCGGTTTTATTAAAGGCCCATGTTCCGAAAGCCGAAGTGAATTTTACAATGTCCGGAGGTGTTAACCCGTCGCCTGCTGAACCGCCTATAGTGCCCCGTATCCCGGAGATGGATTTTATTAAAGTCAAAGCGTAAATGTATTTGCGTGCAAAATTAGAATTATTTGCCCTATCCGCATAGGTCAATTATTCTCTGTTTAAAACAGCACAGCGTTCTAATAGTTTTATTTCCCTATAACTCAGCCTGGTAGCATTTATTGCTTTCGAGAGGGTGTCGTACCTGAAATAATATTATTTTTGATGACTTACTGCCGATCCATGCTCGAACACCTCGTACAATTCGACCGCCATTTGTTTCACATCATCAACCATGACATGGCGAACGGTTTCTTCGACTGGCTCATGCCGCTGCTGCGTAACGCCCGTTTCTGGATCCCGCTTTATATTTTTATTCTTGTTTTCTGCATCTGGCGATATAAAAAACGGGGCATTCTCGTTGTTGTGATGTTTGCGTTGAGCGCCGGGGTTGCCGATTTCACCAGCGCAAGCCTCATTAAATACAGCGTGAAACGATTAAGGCCCTGCCACGATCTGTTCGTGCAAAAAGCGGGTCTGATTCTGCGCGTACCCTGCGGACCAGGATACAGCTTCCCCTCAACCCACGCTACCGATCATTTTGCCATGGCAGCATTCCTGTGCTTAGTATTCGGTAAAAAATGGAAATGGATATGGCTATGGGCGCCGCTATGGGCTGCATCGATCTCTTTTGCACAGATATATGTAGGCGTACATTTCCCGATCGATGTGGTTTGCGGTACGCTTTACGGCATTATGGTCGGGGCGCTGATGGCATTTTTATTCAAAAAGTTACAACCCGGTTTCTGATGGCCATCTGGAAATTGATCGTTTTATTTTCGGGCGCATTTTTCGGCGGGATCGCAGTTTTTTTATTTAAAGGCGATAACCGCCAGCAACTGAAACTGATCCTGGCATTCACCGGGGCGTACCTGTTCGGTATCACCGTGCTGCACCTGATTCCCGACGCCTATCATACCAACGATAATTATGTCGGCGTGTTTATCCTGGCCGGTTTCCTGTTCCAGGTGGTGCTCGAACAATTTTCGGGCGGCATCGAGCACGGGCATATCCACAAGCCAGACCCGGCACATGTCGTTTTCCCGCTCGGTATCCTGGTCAGCCTGTGCCTGCACGCCTTTTTGGAAGGCAT
>DASZWG010000218.1:0-6358 GCA_035546675.1 Mucilaginibacter sp.
CCGGTACAAATCTTACAGGATCAACTTCATATCACCTTAACATAAAATGAAACTATCTTACTTTAGTGCTTTTATATTTTTTGTGTCTTGTTCGGCCGGAGCTGCGGCACAAATCGACAGCAGCCTTTTGAAAAGCGGTTACAGCACGGACACCGCCCGCAAGAAACTCAGCATGGACGCTATTTACGACCGTCCTTTCCTGAAATTGGGTAAACTCCCGGTTTCGCTGGGCGGATACATGGAAGCCAACTGGCAATATGTGGGTACATCCGGTATTTCGGTCGGCAACCAGTTCCAGTTTCGCAGGTTCAGCCTTTTTGCGGCTTCAACTATCGCCCGAAGGATCAAATTTTTGTCCGAGATCGAATATGAAGACGATCCCGCCGGGGATCCGGACGAGGCCGCAGAAGGCGGAAAGTTTGAAGTGGAGTATGCCGCCGTGGATATAGAACTGCATCCTTTGCTTAACCTGCGCGGCGGTATGATCGTTAACCCGATAGGTTCATTCAACGAAAATCACGACGGGCCGAAATGGGAGTTTACGGACAGGCCGATCGCCATGACGCAACTGCTTCCTGATACCTGGAATAACCCGGGTTTCGGTTTATATGGGAAGGAGTACAGCGGGCACTGGATGTATGGATATGAATTTTATGTGAGCGGCGGATTTAACGATTCGATCATCGATAATACACAGGGGAAAACTTTTTTACCCGCAGCAAAAAGCAATCCCTTGCGGTTTAACCTCAGTGCCGGGGGACAGCCGCTGTACACGGCAAAAATATCCCTGGGGAATGACCGGGTGGGCCAATTGGGTTTGTCCTACATGGGCGGGGTTTACAATACCTGGCAAATTGAAGGGGCAACCGTCGATGCGAAAAGACGGGTTAATGTATTTGATGCTGATTTTAATACCACCATCCCGATGCTGAAAACCGCAATCACAACCGAATGGGCCTATATTGCGCTGGATATGCCGCCGGATTATCCGCAATCGTATGCTAACAGGCAGTTTGGTGGGTTTATCGATGTTGTTCAGCCGGTGATCAGGGGTAGAATATTGGGGTGGGATCGCGCTGTGCTGAACCTGGCCGTAAGGGGTGAGTATGTGGACTGGAATGTGGGAAATTTTGTGGCAACGGGCACACCGATGTATAATGACCTGTGGAGCATTATGCCGGCTGTAAGTTTCAGGCCGGTACCACAAACCGTCATTCGCCTGAATTACCGCATCCAGAACCAGCGGGATATTACCGGCAGCACCATTGGGGCATCCATCGGGCCCACTCGGGGGATCAGCTTTGGAATTTCGACCTATTTTTAAACTTTTCAGGGTTAATTTTTTATAGATTATTTACAATAAATGCGTTTATTAGCGTTGTTTCGATACTCTGTTAAAGTATTTTTGCAGCATGAGTTTCAGAAGGCTTACACTGCTTCTCCTTTTTTTGCCATTTGCTGTTTATGCACAAACGACCACTATTACCGGTAAGGTGACCATCGCCGGGACGCAAATGCCGCTGGGTAAAGTCAGTGTTTTCCTGAGTAATTCTTCTTTCGGGACGGAAACTGACGAGAACGGAAATTTTACGCTGGTTGACGTTAAGCCGGGGCAATACGACCTGGTGGCCAGTTCCGTTGGGTACGAAGAATATTCTCAATCCATATTGGTAGGCGCCGAGCCTATTCACCTCGATATACCGATGAAGCAGTCCATGAATCAACTGCGCGGGGTGGTGATATCGACCTATGCCAACTGGAAAAGGAACTACGAGCAGTTTAAAAAGGATTTCATAGGCGCATCGGAGAATGCGAAGGAATGTGAAGTGGTTAATCCGCGCACGATGAATTTTATCTATCACGGTAAATCCCACGAGCTCGAGGGCTGGTCGAACGATTTTTTGGTGATCGATAACAAAGCGCTGGGCTACCGGGTAAAGTTTTTGGTCGATACTTTCTCCAGTTCGGGTCTCACGGGCAATACGGAGTGGGCGGGTAAAGCTGTTTTTGAAGAAATGCCGGGCAGCGCAACGCAAAAGAGGGAATGGAAAAAGAAGCGCGAAGAGGTGTACTACGGTTCGATACGAAATTTCCTGCGTTCGTTGTATATGAATACGCTTATGCAGGATGGGTTTATCATGTACAAGCTGACGCGCGAACTGAACCCCAACCGTCCGTCCGAGGGTTTGATCCTGCAAAAGATCAAACAATTCAGGGAAATGCAGCCCAACCGCGATTCGCTTAATTTCTGGATCGACAAGGATAATATGTCTAAATATTACCACGAGCACCTGGACAAAACCCCTTTAACGGCGTACCAGGTTTTTGCAAAGACGGATAAGCCGGGCCTTTTTATCCTCAGCTTTAGTGACTGCCTGTACGTGGTTTATACAAGGCGGCACGAAGAAACCGATTTTAAGGATGTATACCGCCCGCTGGACATGGAGAATTTCGAAACCAGCATCCTGACATTGCCTGGTCCTTATGCCGTGTTTGATATGAACGGAGTGATCGTAGGGGGGACGCCGCTCATCCAGGGAACATGGTCAAAGTCGCGCATTGCAGAATTACTGCCTTTTGATTACAGCCCTGATGATGATAAAGATTCCAAATGATAACGGGAAGGCTCAAAGCTTTTACCTTTATCCTTTTACCTTTCACCTCAACATTGTACCTTTGGCCCTTAAATCAGTATGAAGATCATCTATAAAACGTGGTGGAAAGCATTAGCCGTTGTGCTGATCTTTTATACGATAATCGCAGGATTCTTATTGGGGGTTCCTAGACTGCCCATCCTGCACGAAACCATCCGGAACCTGTATTTTCATGTACCGATGTGGATGTCGATGCTTTCCGTATTTGTCATTTCCGTTTTTTACAGCATCAGGTATCTTTCTACCAATAATGAATTGTATGACCTGGCTGCAGTTGAATGCGTCAACACGGGCCTGCTGTTTTATTCCCTGGGTTTGCTCACGGGTATGATGTGGGCCAAATTTACCTGGGGCGCATTCTGGAGCGGCGATCCGAAACAAAACAGCGCGGCCATAGCCTTTTTGCTGTATTGTGCCTACCTGGTGCTACGCAACTCGGTAGACGAGGAGCAGAAGCGCGCGCGCATATCGGCCATCTACAATATTTTCGCTTTTCCCATCATGATCGTGCTGATCTTTATCCTGCCGCGTATGACTGATTCGCTTCATCCCGGTAACGGTGGTAACCCGGCTTTTGGCAGGTATGACCTGGACGACAGGATGAGAATGGTATTTTACCCGGCAATGGCCGGATGGACCCTGCTGGCGGTTTGGATAGCAACCATACGCTATCGCATACGCCTGATCGAGTACAAGAAAAACGATATAAATTAATGTTCAGCTTGCTTTGATGTGAGTTTTTTTAATCAATTTTAAATCGTAATTGCCTGATGAAGAAATTTTGGATCTTAATATTTTTAACCTTATCTCACATCGCCGTTTTTGCACAGCAGAGCGCGGGAGTTGAAATGGCCGATGCCATGCGCAGCTCAGGTAAAATCTACGTGGTGATCGCAACATTATGCATCATTTTCGCGGGCCTGGCCGTATACCTTTTTACTATCGATCGCCGGCTTAAAAAAATTGAAAAGGATAAGTAGCCTCAAAAGATGCAGCTATTCAGTTTAAACACGGTTTCGATGAATAACATGTAGATGTGTAGCTAAGACACTAACGACTTTCTATTTGCAATATTGGTAAATTTTGTGCCAAATTTGTGCACTTTTTTGAGAATCTAACAATTATTCAATTCTAAATTATGGCAAATAATAATTCGCTCGCCAACCACGAAACTAATTTTTTTGGCGACGTATGCAAGAATTTTGACCACGCTGCGCAATTTACCAAACACGACAACGGGTTATTGGACCAGATCAAATCGTGCAACAGCGTTTACCGTTTTCGCTTTCCTATCCGTAAGGGCGACAGCTTCGAGGTAATAGACGCCTGGCGCGTTGAGCACTCGCAGCACCAGTCGCCCACAAAAGGCGGTATCCGCTACAGCGAAATGGTGAATGAAGATGAGGTGATGGCGCTCGCCGCCCTGATGACCTATAAATGCGCCATTGTGAATGTGCCTTTCGGCGGCGCCAAGGGTGGGATAAGGATCAATCCCAAAAACTATACGGTGCAGGAACTGGAAAATATTACCCGCCGTTATACGGTTGAGCTGATCAAGAAAAACTTTATCGGCCCCAGTATTGACGTCCCTGCACCGGATTACGGTTCGGGCGAACGCGAAATGAGCTGGATAGCTGATACATACGCCACCATGAACCCCGGTCAGCTGGACGCCATGGGTTGCGTAACCGGTAAACCTATCTCGCTGCAGGGCATACAGGGCCGCCGCGAGGCCACCGGCCGCGGTGTTGCCATATCGGTACGCGAGTGCGTGAGTGTTGCCGAGGATATGAAAAAATTAGGCCTTACGCCCGGTATTTCGGGTAAGCGTGTTATCGTACAGGGGTTGGGTAATGTGGGTTATCATTCGGCGAAATTCCTGTCGGAGTTCGGCGCGGTTATCGTTGGCCTCTGCGAATACGAAGGAGCGATCTACAATGCAGACGGATTAGATGTCGAAGCTGTATTTCAGCATCGCAAATCGACAGGTTCCATACTGGGCTATCCCGGTGCAAAGCGGGAATTCAAACGATCGGGCGAAGGCCTGGAGCAGCCTTGCGACATATTGGTGCCGGCAGCGCTTGAAAACCAGATCACAGAGGCCAATGTGCGGAACATACAGGCGAAGATCATCGCCGAAGGCGCCAATGGTCCGACATCTCCGGATGCGGAAACCATTTTTTACAGCAAGGGCGGTATCATTATCCCGGATATGTACTGCAACGCGGGCGGTGTAACCGTGTCTTATTTCGAATGGCTTAAAAACCTGTCGCATGTGGCTTTCGGGCGCATGAACAGGCGCTTTGAAGAAACGGCGAATACCAACCTGGTCAACGTTGTTGAAGGCATTACGGGCGTAGCTTTGACACCGCTGCAACGGGCGACCATTGTGAAAGGTGCATCCGAGATCGAGCTGGTTAATTCAGGGCTTGAAGATACCATGATCCGTTCGTATCACGAGATCAGGGAGACTTTTAATAATACCGAAAAAATTGACACCTTGCGCACGTCGGCATTTGTTGGTGCGATTAATAAAATAGCTGTATCTTACAAAACTTTGGGTGTATGGCCTTGATCCCGCAGGGGCATCCGGCAAAAGATTTTAACCCGAAGTTCAAGCAATATTTCACTGAACTTTATATTTTGCAAACTTTGCAATGGAAGGCAGCCGAAGGCGTAAAAGACAAGTAAAACGGTTCCTGAGAAAGGTCAAACTTAGCTGGATCATCAAGGGTATATTATACATCCTCGGCATATACGCTTTCTTTTACACGATGCATCAGTATGAGATCACGCTCATTAGCATAAGCTCGTTGCTCACCATAGGCATAACAGGTGGTATTCTGGTTTCACTGATACTGGAGCGAAAACTGAAATACTACCTGTTTTCCATCATACTTTTTGGCAGTCTTTGCACCGCTGTTTTTTTCTGGATAAACCGTGAATTTTCAGGCAGCCACGAAATAAAGCTGCATCAGCGTATTCTCTACAAAGCTCTTGCCTCGCCTAAGGTGGAGCACTCGAGGGTTACGATCGCCTATGATAATTATATGAAGGATATTGGCATTGCTCACGACGAAGAGTACAATGTCGACTCGGCCAGTTTTATCATCCTGACCGTTCATCGCGGGGGCTTGGGGCACTACATCATCTCCGGTACCGAACTGGCGAAATAATATTTCAGCCAACTTTTCTGCCCGCTTAATTAATAATGATTCTAAATAAGATTAATGTCTTGTAATAAACATTATTAGCTGTACGTTTTGTATTTTTGTAGTCCCCGAAGAACAAGAGCAAAAGTAATGAAGAAGAGTTCAATTTTAGGCCTGGTAGTTATTGCGATAGCCATTGCGGTCATTATCGCTCTCTATTCCAACGCAAGCACTTATGGGACCTTTGCGGATGCAAAGGCCACCACCGGCGAATTGCACGTCATAGGGCACCTCGACAAACAAAAGGAATTATACTACGATGCGGCAAAAGATGCCAATTATTTTTCCTTTTACATGAAGGATAAAAAAGGCGAAGAGTGCAAAGTGGTTTACCCGAGCACCAAACCGCAGGATTTCGAGCGTTCGGACCAGATCGTGTTGGTGGGTAAGATGATCAACGGCGAATTTCACGCGTCGTCCATTCAAATGAAATGTCCTTCAAAATATACGCCGAATAAGGTAGATATGACCGAAGTCAGCGTAAAAAAGGCC
>DASZWG010000219.1:0-4444 GCA_035546675.1 Mucilaginibacter sp.
TGGAAAGAAGGTCAGAAAAATTCGTTTTGAACAGCTCAATATCCGCCCGGCTTATCTTTTCTTTCAGATAGGCTTTGTTGAGGCTCTGCTTGGGCGTAACCGGTTTTAGGTTCATGCAATAAACGACAGATGTAAATTAACAAAGAATTGCGGGAGTAACCAAGTTTATTAATAGCAGGCACCGGCATACTGCCCGAACGCGGTAAAGCGCCGGCTTTTCCGGGACGACACATAGTGTACGCAGCACATTCACGGCGGTCAAAAACCTCTCAGGAAATCCAATACACGAAGCTGGTTTTCGGGGATAGAAATTGACGGAATGTGTTCAAAAGTGTTCGAAAAGTGATCCGAATGTGTAAAATAATGCATTTATGCGCCCGGAGCCGGCTGTTTTTGTGTAAGCGAAAGCCGTTTTTTAACGGACTGTATTACAGGTTTTTGAGCGCACGATATTAGCGAAATGAATAAGTCTCTCAAATTTTAACCCTTCGTGTACCGGGCTTACTGCTAAATGCCAGGCTGTTTTATGTCAGAATGTATCGGGAAGACACGTGAGCGTGAATGCCGGGTGTACTGAAGCCGGGCTGGAGCCGTTTAGCCCGCCTTGCGCTCTGCCGCGCCGAGCTGTTCCTTCAGCTCTCGCATCTCTATCTCGTACAGGCGCATACGGGCCTGCAGGATATCGACCTCGGTACGGAGCATCTGGATCTCGGTGATCAGCTTGGCCGAATCCTGCTTGTCCAATTTCTTCTCACCCGTGCCGATAATGAGCCACTCGGGCGAATACTTAAGCTGGAAGCAGAGCTTGCGGATAAGGTAGTAGCTTACGTCCTGCTTTTTGTTGATCACCTTGCTGATGAAACCCTGGTCCACGCCGATGGCGTTGGCCAGGGCCAACTGCCCGCCGTGCTCTTTGACGATCACCTTAAGCCGTTTTACAATTCCGTCGTCGGTCATGCTTCTTTCCGGTGCAATAATAATCAAAGCGGCAGGAAATAAAAATAAAAATGCACTGCCGGCAGGCGGCAAATGATCGTGTTTAAAAATGGGTGGAATTTATGCTTCGGCTTCTTCAGGAACGCCTTTCAGCTCGTTAACGCTGATCAGCAGGGCGCCGAGTTTGGAGTAATAAGCAGCAAGGGTTATCTGGCGGCCGGTGTAATCGCCGATCAGCTCGTCTAATTGACGTTTCACGGCTTTCCTTACTTCTTCGTGATCGCACACGCGCGAACCGGGGGTGCTGATCGCGGCGCGAATGGCATTGACTTTCAGCTCAGCCGACCGCAGCATGAACAGCGGAGGGACGTTCTTATTCGCCCGCAGGATCGCATTGACCTTTTTGCGGTTCTGTTTCTCATACTGCAGGATCAGAACAATGGCGGCGATGCCAACGATAACAAAAAGCAGGAATACATTTGTCATAGTCTAAATTATTGAGTTGAAAGCCCTGGGTAAAGGAGGTATCAGCCCCCTCTGTAAAACTTCTACGGGACACTTGCTCAATAAGTTACGGGATTTTAAAATTCCTGCGGAAAAAGTCGCCTGTAATCAGGGCACGTCCCAGCCTTCGGTAGTAACGATCTCGTTATAGGCTGTATCCAGTTTGCCCGAAAGCGGTACACCATTGTAATAAGCATATAATGATGTCTTCGACACACTGCCGAACATATCAACGGTAAGGTGGTCGCCCGTCCTGGCGATAAACGAATAGGAATAAGAGCCTGTGGTATTATTCACCGTGGTGTTCAGCGTGGTCAGCGTATCAGCAGGGTAAGGAACATCGTGCGTTACGAAAATACCCGCATTAAATGATGAATCGCTCATAACGATTACGCGTACCATATTTGCGGTTACATCGGCTGAGTTTTGACGCTTCAGCGTGGTATTTGATACAGAACTGGCCTGGATAGCCGAACCCCCGGCAGTATAGATATAAGGCTGCGTTGAGGTAAGCTCGAGCGTACTGGCATCAGCGCGAAGTATCTTGTATTTTACCGGCGGATCGTTAGGATAGTTTATGGTAAGGTAAACATAACCCTTATCGGCCGACAGCGAATAGGTAGCGTTGATCTCGGTGTGGATATCGTATATAACCGTCACATGCGTACCGCCATCGAAACGGAAAGCCGGCGCGGAACTGTTTTGAGTTCCTGACAATTGCTGCCCCGAAGTATCAACAACACTGAAAGTTTGCACCGGGAAAACCCACGTACCTTTAAGCTGTGCATTGATGGCAGTCATATCACCCTGGGTAATATCGACCTGTGTGCCTGTATCCTTTTGGCAGGCCGCGAAGAATATAACCGCGGCAAACAATAAGAGAAATACCTTTTTCAACCTGGCGATCTTTAGCTGCGCGGGAACAATACCACGCGCAGCCATTTATACGTTGAAAAAGGGTTATGGTTACAAATAAAACGCCTCAAAATGGCATCATAATTCGCGTACTTTAATATTACGGAACGAGATGTGATAACCGTGGTCCTGTAATGAAATATGTCCCTTGTGGTATTCGGCAAAGCCTTTCCAATCCTTGAATTTGCTTTTAGCTACCATAGCCTTCCAGTCAGCGTCCCACAGGTTGGTCTTAACGGTCTGCACACCGTTTAGCCAGAAAGTCAGTTCGCCGTTTTTCAGCCTGATCACGGTATGGTTCCACTGGCCGGCAGGATTTTCGGCGGGTTTCGACGGTGCGATGATATCATACAGAGATCCCGCCAGGTGATTGGCCTGTTTATTATCCTCAGCCTTTTTATCATCCAGCAATTGGTATTCGGGACCTGTCACATAGGTATTATCATAAGCTTTATCCTCGTGCACCAGGAACATAATGCCACTATTACCGCCTTCGGAAATGTTCCAGTCTACCGATAATTCAAAATTGGCGTATTCCCCATCGGTTACAATATCGCCGCGGCCGTCTTTTATTGACGGGTCGAGGCTCAGCACACCGTCGCTTACGCTCCATGCGGGCCCTGCCGAAGGTTTCAGGTAATTGTGCCAGCCTTTGGTATCCTTGCCGTCAAACAACAGGTGCCAGCCCTGCTTCTTTTCTTTGGCGGTCAGTTGGTTGTTGGATTGAGCCATCAGGCTGCCGCCGGCAAGCAATAAGGCCGGCAGTATGAGCATTTTTTTCATTATATCGATTTTTAGGTGTCAGGATAAAAGTATGAAAAGCAACATAATTATCGTGACTTGCCAACAAGAATTTTACAAGCACTTAAACTGAACTGTTTACCTGTAATTTTTTCTTCTGGTATTCATTGAGTTCCCGTATGATCTTCCGGACGTTTTTCCACTCAAACAGGTGGATAACCCATACCGTAAAACGCATAAACCCTTTGGTTTTAACCAGGCTGGCACCCAATTTGGCTATGGTGGCGTCGCGCTGCATTATACAGGCCTGATAGGCATCAGCCTGTTTTTGCGCCAGATCTTCGGCAAAACACCAGGCGCCATCGCGGGCATTGTCTATACTGAATTGGATTAGTATAGAGTCTTCGTTGCCTGCGTGCAGGCCGAGAAGGGACAACAGCGGCGAGATATGATCGAGTTCGTTCAATACCTGGTAGGTTAGCGCCGATATAACCGAATTGATCATATCAAAATCCGGTTTTAGCGGATTGAGCGGCTGTCCCTCGCATACCTCGACAGCTGCGATGCCCAGGTCGAGGTTAATATGGGCATTCATACCCAGCAATAAATGCTGCAGGACCAGTACCTGCGAACGCGCTGCCTGCTCAAATGCGATCCGCCACGAAGCCGTCGTTTGCTGCCCGTTCTTCCATTGATGATAAGCGTCGGGATACCGGCCGGCAAATAAAACATCGAGTTTTTCCATCCGGGCGCCATCGGCGAACTGACCGGCCTCGATCCCCTGCTTTACGCTTTTGGTTACCTTCAGATAAAGCGCAGCAAAATAGCCCAGCCTGCTCCCGCTTGCATCGCATTCGCTAATAATACTTTCAAGTGAAGTAATGATATCATCTATCCTGAGCATAGCCATGCATCGGTCCGGTTTTTTCAATTACTGCTTTGTTACAATCCGCTTGCGCACCTGATTCAATATTACAAAAAATTGTTGTGCCCCTGTTTATCAAAGGTGGGCAGATAATAAAAAGTAATAAGGCAATTATTGCTTGAAAATAAATAAAATTAATCCAAACATTAATAAAATTATCCTGTTGAAAACGTAATTGTCTTATTGATTAACTATAAAATTAAAACTATGAAAAAGCTATTTGCTGTGCTGATCTTATCAGCATTCACCCTTGGGGCATTTGCAGAAACTGTTCATCCTGTAATGCAGCAGGACACGACCAAGAAAGAGAAAAAGATGAAGAAGGACACTTCTAAAAAACCACCCAAAAAATAATGGGATTTAAAAAGAGAATCCGGGATGCGATCGCATCCCGGATTCTCTTTTTAAATCCCATTATTTTTT
>DASZWG010000220.1:0-4425 GCA_035546675.1 Mucilaginibacter sp.
ACCGTATTATGGAAGCCACCGACATCGTGGAGGTAGTGGGCGAGTTTGTGCAACTGAAAAAACGGGGCGCCAATTATGTCGGTTTATCGCCTTTCAGCAATGAAAAAACCCCTTCGTTCACGGTTTCACCGGCTAAAGGTATTTTCAAGGACTTTTCATCGGGCAAAGGCGGCTCGGCCATTACTTTTTTGATGGAACATGAAAAGTTTACCTATCCCGAAGCACTGAAATGGCTGGCCAAAAAATACGGCATCGAGGTGGAGGAAACGGTTGAATCATCCGAAAGCAAAGAAGAGGAAAACCACCGCGAGAGCCTGATGATCGTAAGCGCGTATGCAGCCCGGTTCTTTCACGAGACGCTGCTCGAAACCGAGGAAGGGCAAAATATCGGCCTGAGCTATTTTAAGGAACGCGGTTTCAGTAATGAAACGATCCAAAAATTTGAATTGGGGTATTCACCCGATCAATGGGAAGCCTTCACCAGCCGGGCGCAAAAAGACGGCTATCAGCCGGAGTTCCTCGAGGAAACCGGGCTTTCTGTAAAGCGGGATAACGGTACTTTGTATGACCGTTACCGCGGGCGCGTCATTTTCCCCATCCATAGTTTTACCGGCAGGGTGATCGCTTTTGGCGGGCGTACGCTGAAGAAGGACAAGAATGTCCCCAAATACGTTAACTCGCCCGAGTCGGAGATCTACCATAAATCGAGTGTCCTTTACGGGCTATATTTCGCCAAAAAGGCGATACGCGATGAAGATAACTGTTACCTGGTTGAAGGGTATGCGGATGTGCTGTCCGTTCACCAGGCTGGTATCGAGAATGTGGTGGCATCGTCGGGTACATCGCTGACCGTGGAACAGATCAGGCTGATCGGGCGGTTCACCAAAAACGTTACTATCCTGTACGATGGCGATGCCGCGGGTATCAAGGCATCGCTGCGCGGACTGGATATGATACTTGAAGAGGGGCTGAACGTAAAGGTAGTGCTATTCCCCGATGGCCACGACCCGGATTCGTACGTTCGGCTGGTTGGTACCAGCGCGTTCAAGGGTTATATCAGCCAGAATCGCAAGGATTTTATCCTGTATAAAACGGATATCCTGCTCAAAGAAGCAGGGACCGATCCGATCAAACGGGCGGAAGTGATCAGGGAGATCGTGGAAAGCATTGCGAAAATACCCGATTCGATCAAGGCATCGGTGTTTATCAAAGAGTGCAGCCATTTGCTGGAGATCGACGAGCGCGCATTGTTGTCCGAGTTGAACAAGATGCGCCTCAGCAAGGCCAGGAAGGATGCACAGCAGCAGTCAGCTAAAGCTATTGAACCGGCCGACTATTTGCCGCCGGAAGAATTGCCCGCTGAACCGGTCGCTCAAAAAGAGGAAGCGCACCAGGAAAAAGAGATCGTACGCCTTTTGCTGCTTTACGGCAGCCGGGTGATCGACTGGGACGGCATTGCCAATACTTACATCGGGCCGTTTATGATCGCTGAACTGGGTGATGTGGAGTTCGAACATGATCCGTGCAAAAAATTTCTGGCTATTTATAGTAAAGAGCTGGAAAACGGCGTTCTTCCCGAAGAGCAGTTCTTTATTCATTATCCCGATAAGGATATTGTCGATCTGACGGTAACGCTTTTGGCTACTAAGTACACGCTGAGCGAGAACTGGTACGAAATGCACCGGATATTGGTACCCGATGAGCAGGTGAACATGAAAGCTACGATATTGGGCGCCATATTCCACCTGAAGAAGCAAAAGGTAGGCAAGATACTGGACGGTTTGCGCTCGGAATTGCAAAGGGCCGATGGCGAAGCTGATACAGATATGCTGCTGGCGCAGTACATGCAGATGAAGAAAGTGGAGAAAAGTATTTCGGATTATTTAGGCTCGGTAATTCTCAAATAATGGCGCAGCACCTCGATCTTGGCCGCAGGGGAGAGAGCCTGGCCAAAACATTCCTCGAAAAATCCGGTTACGAAATATTGGACGAGAACTGGACGCATGGCAAATGCGAGGTTGACCTGATCGCTTACAAGAATAGCGTGATCATTTTTACCGAAGTGAAAACGAGAACCGGCAATGGATTCGGTGAGCCGGAGGATTTTGTGGATATACGGAAACAGCGTTTGCTTGCTGAGGCCGCCGATGAATATATTTACCTGATGGATCACAAAGGCGAGGTGCGGTTTGATATCATATCCATCCTGTTTGACCGGAATGCAGATTATACATTAAAACACATCGAGGATGCCTTTTGGCCCTCACCCATTTAAATATGAAAAATAAGATCCTTCTTTTTGCTGCAGTAGCTGCCTTTTTTTATAGCTGTCATCCCAATAACCCGGAATCATCGTTATCCATCAGTCCCGAACCCGGCACATCATACAAATCCGGCGATACCGTTACGGTTAAAGTAAGCTATCCGCCGGGTACGAAGGTTGATTCGGTGGTTTACTTAGTCGATTCAGCCAGGATCGTTTCAAAGAAAGACACGTCGGCCATCACCCTAAAAACAGACACCTTTTTGCTCGGGCCAAGAGTGGTTACCGCAAGGGTATACCAGGGGGGTAAGGACCAGGAAACATCGACCAATATCGTATTGCTGGCGCCAAAAGCCCCTGAGGCCTATACCTACCAGGTCGAAAAGGTTTATCCACACGATACCACCTGTTATACTGAGGGCCTGCTTTACCAGGACGGATTTTTGTACGAAAGCGGGGGCGGCTATCTTGACCCGCCTCCGGGGCAGATAAAAGACGGCCAGTCAAGTTTGCGAAAGGTCGACCTGGCGACGGGTAAAGTGGTCAAAAAAGTGATGGTCGATCCCAAAGTGTTTGCCGAGGGTATATCTATCGTCGGGAACAAGATCATCCAGCTTACATGGACGCAGAAGATCGGCTATGTGTACGATAAGGATACCTTTAAACTGCTCAATACTTTTAACAATAATGTCGGCGCCGAAGGATGGGGACTGTGCTTTGACGGGAAAAAGCTATACATGGACGATAGCACCAACCGCATCTGGTTCCTGAATAAGGATAATTATCGCGCGATAGGTTACATCGATGTGTATGACGATAAAGGCCCGGTGAACCAGATCAACGAGTTGGAATATATTGACGGGAAGATATACGCGAATGTATGGCAGACCAATGATATTGTGGTGATCGATCCGAAAACAGGCGCGGTTATTGAAAAGATCGACCTGACCGATCTTTACCCCGAAGACAAACGTAACGCCAGTGCGGATGTGCTGAACGGCATTGCCTACGATGCGCAGGGCAAAAGGATATTCATCACCGGCAAAAAATGGGATAAGCTGTTCCAGGTGAAGTTTATGCCGGTTAATTCTGCTAAGGGGAAGTAATATTACTTCCCCTTAGGGAGCCTATCTCCACTCTTTATACTGATTGATCAAGCCGTTAGTGGATGAATCGTGGCTGGTAACCTCATCATTATTCCTGAGTTCCGGCAGTATTTTTCCGGCTAATTGCTTGCCAAGTTCAACACCCCATTGGTCGAAGCTGTAGATGTTCCAGATGATGCCCTGCACAAATATTTTATGCTCGTACATGGCAATGAGCGAACCCAGTGTGCGCGGTGTTATTTTTTTGACGAAGAAAGAGTTGGTCGGGCGATTGCCATCGAATTCCTTGAACGGCGCCAGCTTTTCGATCTCTTCATCGGTTTTACCCGAGTTTTTTAGTTCGGCAACTACTTCTTCCCTGGTTTTGCCATTCATCAGCGCTTCGGTTTGCGCAAAGAAATTGGATAGCAGCATCTGGTGGTGCTCACCGAGCGGATTGTGCGTTTGAGCCGGGGCTATAAAATCGCAGGGTATTAGTTTGGTGCCCTGGTGTATCAACTGGTAAAAAGCATGTTGCCCGTTGGTTCCCGGTTCGCCCCATATAATAGGACCGGTTGAATGATCGACGGTGTTGCCATTGCGGTCCACATGTTTGCCATTGCTTTCCATGTCGCCTTGCTGAAAATACGCGGCAAAACGGTGCATGTACTGATCGTACGGCAGAATGGCATTCGTCTCGGCGCCGAAGAAATTATTATACCAAACCCCCACAAGCGCCATGATCACGGGGATATTTTGCTCAAACTCCGCGTTCAGGAAATGCTGGTCGACCTGGTGAGCGCCGGTAAGAAGCTCAACAAAGTTATCATAACCGATGCTCAGCATAATGGACAACCCGATGGCGCTCCACAATGAATAACGGCCGCCTACCCAATCCCAGAATTCGAACATGTTTTTGGTGTCGATACCGAATTTCTCAACGCCTTGTGTATTGGTGGATAAGGCCGCGAAATGCTTAGCTACATCCGCTTCTTTTCCTCCGCCCGCCAGGAACCAGTCGCGTGCACTGTGGGCGTTAGCCATGGTTTCCTGGGTAGTAAATGTTTTGGATGCGAT
>DASZWG010000221.1:0-3799 GCA_035546675.1 Mucilaginibacter sp.
CGCCAATGCTTATCATATTGTTCCAAATAAACCCTGCATTTTTCAGCGCCAGCTCCAAATATTCGGCTTTGCCAAAGACACGGTATGCCTCGCAAAGCCCTTTCAGCATCAAACCGTTCCACGAAGCCAGTATTTTATGATCCAGTCCCGGCCGCACACGCTTGCTCCTCGCTTCGAATACTTTAGCTTTCGCATCCCTGATCTTCGAAAGCAGGTCATCAATACCCAGGCCCATCGCTTTCGCCAGTTGCTCATCGCTCTCTTTGCGAAACAGGACGTTCGTGCCTTCTTCTTCCCAGTTTCCCTCTTCGGTAATGTGATAAGATGTACAAAAAAGATCAGCATCTGCGCCCAGCACCAATTCAATCTCGTTCCGGGTAAAGGTGTAAAACTTGCCCTCCACACCTTCGCTGTCTGCATCCAGCGCCGAATAAAAACCGCCTCCGGGCGAAGTGAGCTCACGCTGTACAAAAGCCACGATCTCATCGGCTGTTTGCGGGTAAAGCGGGTCGTAGTCCCAGATGCCCGCTTCGGCATATAGCGCCAGCAACTGGGCGTTATCATACAGCATTTTTTCGAAATGCGGCACATGCCAGCGCCCGTCGACCGAATACCGCGCGAAACCGCCGCCGATATGGTCGTATATGCCGCCAAAGGCCATTTTGTGCAGGGTAAGCTTCACCTGGCGCGCCACGTTTTCATCCTCCATCAAATGTGCATAGCGCATCAAAAACAGCCAGTTGTTGGGCATGGGAAATTTTGGCGCGGAACCTATGCCGCCTTCCGTATTATCAAAATACCGCTCCCAGTTCCTCACGATCAGTTCAAGATCGGCCCGGTTATACTCTTTCCGTGTATCGATAAGGGTGACCGACTCGTACTGGCGTACGCCTTCCGTCAGTCTTGCTGCATACTCCTCTGCTTCGGCAGGCTTGTTTTTGTAAAAATCGGCCAGGTTGAACAAAAGGCTTACCCAGTCGTTCTTCCGGAAATAAGTTCCCCCGTAAACCGGCCGCTGATCGGGCAGGCAGATACAGTTCAGCGGCCAGCCGCCGCGGCCCGTCATTAATTGCAGCGCGCTCATGTACACCTGGTCAACATCGGGCCGTTCCTCCCTGTCCACCTTGATACACACAAAATATTCATTCATCACCGCGGCTACTTTTTCATCCTCAAAACTTTCGTGTTCCATCACATGGCACCAGTGGCAGGCCGAATAACCGATACTGACGATGATCAGCTTATTTTCGTCTTTCGCCTTTTGCAATGCTTCCGGTCCCCAGGGGTACCAGTCGACCGGGTTGCGGGCATGCTGCAGCAGGTATGGAGAAGAAGAATTGGCAAGACGATTCATCGGGAATAACGGGCAGGGTGTTTTTAAAGGTAATGATCAAAAAGTTCCTTTGTTTAAATATTACGAACTTATTTGTCACAAATGTATGTCAATTGCCAAATTCAAAAATTATTTTGGTTTATTTGTTATTAATTTATCAAAATCTCAATAATGAACTGTATGAAAATAACCTGCCTTGCGGGACTGGGTCTCTCCCTCCTGCTGGGTACGAACGCTTCTGCACAAAAAACTCCTGATTCGATCAAATATGATCATGACAAAGTGTTCGGCCCCATTGTATGGCCCGTAACCAGCGGCGACACACGGTCGGCTGCCGGAAAACCGGGCCCCAATTACTGGCAAAACCGTGCCGACTACGTTATTCACGCTAAATTAATTGAAGGCCAGCAGGACACCACCATCAACGGTGAAGTGACCATCGGCTACACCAACAACAGCCCCGATAAACTGGATTACCTGTGGCTGCAGCTGGATCAAAATCTTTTCAAGCCCGACTCGCGCGGCGCGGCGACCACCCCTATTGGCGGCGACCGTTTCGATGTGAAGGGTTTTAGCCGCGGCGGTTATCATATCGCTTCGGTGTATGTTACCTACCTGGGCAAAAGCTATAAAGTTGAACCGGTGATAACCGACGCCCGCATGCAGTTGAGGCTGAAAACCCCGATGGCTGCCAAAGGCGCTAAGATACAGGTAAAAGTAAACTACAGCTTTTCGATACCTTTTTACGGGGCCGACCGTATGGGCCGCAAGAAGTTTGAACAGGGCTACGTGTACGAAATAGCCCAGTGGTACCCCCGCATGTGCGTTTACGACGATGTGGAGGGCTGGAATACGCTGCCTTACATGGGCCTGGGCGAATTTTACTGCGATTACGGCAATTACGACTACTATATCACCGCCCCTGCCGATATGACGGTGGTGGGTTCGGGCGATTTACAGAACGGCGCACAGGTACTGAGCGCCACCGAACAGCACCGGCTGGCCGAGGCCCGCAAAAGCGATAAAACGGTGATGATCGTAAAACCGGAAGAAGTAGGGCAAAACAACAATGCCAAAGGCGACAAGACCTGGCATTTCAAAATGCTGAACACGCGCGACGTATCGTGGGCGGCGTCAAAAGCCTTTATCTGGGATGCGGCACGCGTGAAACTGCCTTCGGGAAGAAGATGTATCGCGATGTCGGCTTATCCGAAAGAAAGCGCGGGCAACGACTCGTGGGGCCGCTCGACCGAGTACCTGAAGAACAGCATGGAGATCTACTCCAAAAAATATTTTGAATATCCCTGGAACTCGGCGGTAAGCGTATCTGGCGTCGCATTGGGTATGGAATACCCGGGTATCGTTTTCTGTCTCAGCAACCTCAAAAACGGCGGTTTGTGGGGCGATATCACGCACGAGATCGGCCACAACTGGTTCCCGATGATCGTGGGATCGAACGAGCGTAAATTCATGTGGATGGACGAAGGCTTTAACACCTTTATCAATCAGTATTCGACCGAAATGTTCAATCACGGCGAATATTACCGGCCCAAAGACAGGCTTGCGCTTAGCATTGCCCGCATGATGGAGCACTCCGAAGATGCGCTGATGGTACCGCCGGAAGCGATCAATAACTACGGCCAGTATTATGTAAAGACCGCGCTGGGATTGGACATATTGCGCAACGAAATCTTGGGGCCTGACCGTTTCGACTACGCCTTCCACGAATACATCAAACACTGGGCGTTTAAGCACCCGCTGCCTTACGATTTCTTCAGGGCGATGAACGACGCCGCCGGCGAGGACCTGAACTGGTTCTTCAAGCCGTGGTTCTTCACTACCTGGAAACTCGACCAGGCTGTTCAGGCGGTTGATTACGTGGACAAGGACCCGTCAAAAGGCGCTATTATCACGCTGGTGAATAAAGACAGACTGGCTATGCCGGTAACGCTGGCCATTACCCAGGCCGACGGCAAAAGCGAAACCATCAAACTGCCGGTTAACATCTGGCAGCGCGGCGCGGTATGGAAATTCAAATATCCGTCAACCTCGGCCATCAAATCGATCGTGCTCGATCCCGACAAGCGATTGCCGGATGTGGACCGGAAAAACAACGAATGGAACGGGCAGTGAGGGGAAGTCGGAAGTCTGAGGTCGGAAGTCAGATCCCGATAGCTGTGGGGACTGATACCAGCTTAAAATACAAAGACCGGGTTTGAGAAGATCCGGTCTTTTTTTGACTCACCCCCTAACCCCCTCTCTAAGGTTAGAGAGGGGGAATTTTTAAATAAAAACAAACCCTCTTTGCTTGCAGAGAGGGTGGCGAGTGAAACGAGCCGGGTGAGTCGAATATCAAAAATTATAAAGACCGGGTTTGAGAAAATCCGGTCTTTTTTTGACTCACCCCCTAACCCCCTCTCTAAGGGTAGAGAGGGGGAATTTTTAAATAAAAACAAACCCACTTTG
>DASZWG010000222.1:0-5812 GCA_035546675.1 Mucilaginibacter sp.
GGAACCAGAGCGTGAAATAGCCGCCGGGCGAATCCTTTTCGCGCTTCAGGCGCCAGCCGCCTAAAACAAAGGCATTGCTGCTGTCCAGCACTTTTACCTGCAGGATATCAAAAGCAAGCTCTCCCATTGCCGCTTTATCGGGATAATGCTTTTTGTAACGTTCAAGCGTACTTTGCCAACCGTAAACCGGCGGTGAGCTGCCGACGAACATCAGCGAATCGGATTTCCAATATCCCTGCATAAAACCCTCCACATCGCCGCGGTTCCAGGCCTGGCGCTGGTCTTCGAGCACTTTTTTGATAGCTTCCGAATCCTGCGCAAAACAAATGCAGGAACAGAAAAGCAATAAACAGGATAAGATCAGTTTTTTCATGCTGTAAGTTAAGTAATTTTATAAAAGCTTTTAGCTTTGGACTTTCAGCCTTTAGCTTATGGGACAAGTTTTATGTTTTGGTGAAATACTGTGGGACACTTTCGACGACGGCAAAAAACCGGGCGGTGCACCTATGAACGTCGCTATGCACCTGGCACAGCAAAACGTAGATGTAGCCTTTGCGAGCCGTATCGGGACGGATGCCTCCGGCGATGAACTGGCTGCCTTCCTGCAAAAGAACGGGCTATGGTCCGATCTGATCCAGCGCGACAACCGGTTGCCTACCTGCGAGGTGACGGTAGAACTGGACGAGAACCAGCATGCGACGTATATCATACCCCAGCCGGTCTCGTGGGATAACATTCGGCCTGAAGCAGCACTAATCAAAAGCACTGAAAATGCATCAGCTATTGTGTTCGGTAGCCTGGCCTGCCGGGAAAATGTAACCCGCGATACGCTGCTCGGCCTGCTCGACCAAACCGACGCGCTGAAAATATTCGACGTAAACCTGCGCGCACCGCATTATACTCTGCCGACCATCGAGACGCTGGCGGCCAGGTCAGACATTGTCAAAATGAACGAGGATGAAGCCGGACTGCTAATCGGCGGCAGCAGCAGGTCGCTCCGGGAACAGATAGACGAGTTCAGGCACAAATATCATGTAAAAACGATCTGCGTTACCCGCGGCGAACATGGAGCCATCGTTTGGCATGATGGTGAGTTTTACGAAAACCCCGGCTGCCCGGTACAGGTGGGCGATACTGTAGGCGCGGGCGACTCGTTCCTGGCCACGCTGATCAGCGGACTTCTGGCTGGTCAGCCCATGCAGCAAACTATCGATAAAGCCTGTGCCGTCGGTTCGTTTGTTGCCGGTAAGCGCGGCGCTAACCCACCGTATGATGAGCATATCCGCAAGCTGCTGGGGCTTTTGTAAACCACACTGAACTCAATGAAGTGTCATTTTTTCCTAACATTTCGGGCATGATGGGCTTTCCCAAACTTTTAAAAGAAAATAACCGTTACCTTTATGTTTGAAAGGATAAAGCATGCGCGGTTACGGGTTCTCGAAGTTTACTCCACGGCAGATTCCCCAGGGCGGATTTGATCAGTTACTGAAACTTTTTCTCGAATTGCTGAATTATACATCGGGCGATGCGGGCGAAGCTTTGGCCTGGATGAACGAGCTCGACAAGCAGTATAACATTACCAATGACGAATACGGCATGGGTGATTTTATCGATGAGTTAAAACAAAAGGGTTATTTAGACGAAGACAACCAAACCGGCGAATTCCGCATAACGGCCAGGACCGAGCAGAGCATCCGGCAATCGGCGCTGGAGGAAATTTTCGGTAAGCTGAAAAAATCGGGCAAGGGCAACCACCGTTCGCCTAATTCGGGCCAGGGGGATGAAAAGAACGCCGAGCGCCGCGAATATGAATTTGGCGATAGTCCCGACCAGATCGACATGACGCAATCGATCCACAATGCACAGATCAACCACGGCATCAACGATTTTATGATGACCGAGCGCGACCTGGAAGTTGAGGAAATGGATTACAAAACCCTGACCTCGACCGTGCTGATGATCGACATATCACACTCGATGATCCTGTACGGTGAGGACCGGATAACCCCGGCCAAAAAAGTAGCGATGGCGCTTGCGGAACTCATCAGGACCAAATACCCGAAAGATACGCTCGATATTGTAGTTTTTGGCAACGATGCCTGGCCCATTGCCCTGAAGGACCTTCCTTATTTGCAGGTTGGCCCCTATCATACCAATACTTACGCGGGCCTGGAACTGGCCGTCGATATGCTTCGCCGCCGTAAAACGCATAACAAGCAGATCTTTATGATCACCGATGGTAAGCCGACCTGCCTGAAAGAAGGCACAAGATATTACAAGAATAGCATCGGGCTCGACCGCAAGGTGGTGAACAAAACGCTGAACATGGCCGCGCAATGTAAAAGACTAAAAATACCCATAACAACGTTTATGATCGCTAAAGACCCTTACTTACAGCAGTTCGTACGGAAATTTACCGAAACTAACGGCGGCAAGGCATTTTACAGCTCGCTGAACGGACTGGGCGAATATATTTTTGAGGATTATATCCGCAACCGGAGAAGAACGGTTAGGTAATGTGCGAATATGCAGATGTGCGGATGTGAAAATCCTCATAAACCAATGAACAATTGAACTAATGAACAAAGACACGGATATAAAAACCTTAGGCGAATTAAAAAGATCAGGATATAAAAGCCGGTCGGTAAAGGAAGAACTCAGGCAAAACCTGGTGCAGCAGCTTAAAAATAAAGAAGCCGGTTTTGAAGGGATCATCGGCTTTGAAGATACCGTTATTCCCGACCTGCAGACCGCTATCTTATCGAGGCACAATATCTTACTGCTGGGTCTCCGCGGGCAGGCTAAAACGCGCATTGCCCGGCTGATGGTTAACCTGCTGGATGAATACATACCTTACATAGCCGATTCAGAGCTTTACGACGATCCGCTGAGCCCGATCTCGTGGTTCGGGCGGAACGAAATTGCTACCAAAGGCGACGATACGCCCATTGCCTGGCTGCACCGCTCCGAACGCTATACCGAAAAACTGGCCACGCCTGATGTGACCGTTGCCGACCTGATCGGCGATGTGGACCCCATCAAAGCAGCCACGCTGAAACTGCATTATTCGGATGAACGGGTAATACATTTCGGCCTCATCCCGCGTGCGCATCGCGGCATTTTTGTGATCAATGAGTTGCCCGATCTTCAGGCGCGTATACAGGTTGCCTTATTCAATATTTTACAGGAGGAGGATATACAGATACGCGGTTTTAAACTGCGTCTGCCGCTCGATATTCAGTTTGTATTTACCGCCAACCCGGAAGACTATACCAACCGCGGCTCCATCGTGACGCCGCTGAAGGACCGTATCGAAAGCCAGATCCTGACGCATTACCCGCGATCGATCGAAGTTTCGCGCAAGATAACACAACAGGAAGCCACCTTGTCGCCCGGTCAAAACGTGATCGAAGCTGACGGCCTTGTTAAAGACCTGGTGGAGCAGCTTGCTTTTGAGGCCCGCAATTCGGAATATATCGATAAAAAATCGGGGGTTTCGGCCAGGCTTACCATCTCGGCCTACGAGAACCTGATCAGCAATGCTGAAAGAAGGATGATCATTAATGGCGAGTCGTCGACCTTTGTCCGCATTACCGACTTTTTGGGCGTAATTCCGGCCATTACGGGCAAGATAGAGCTGGTATACGAAGGCGAACTGGAAGGTCCGGCCAAGGTGGCCAATTTATTGATCGGCAAGGCGGTGAAAACCCTGATGCTGCAATTCTTCCCCGACCCGGAAAAAGTAAAAAAATCAAAAGCGCCGAACCCTTATGCCGAGATCATCGGTTGGTTTGGTGACAGTAACACGGTGCTGCTCAATGACGATCTTTCATTCGAAGAATATAAAAAATCGCTCAATTCTGTATCGGGACTAAAAGAACTGGTTAAAAAATTCCATGCCAACTTAAGCAATAACCAGCAACTCCTGCTGATGGAATTCGTATTACACGGACTGGCAGAATTTTCGCAGTTGAATAAAGGTTTCCTCGATAATGGTTTTGCCTTTTCGGACATGTTCAACAGTCTTTTCAATCTGCAGCCCGACGACGATGACCTGGATATAGATGATGACCGCTACTAATATTTGATCGTTTTGATGCACGGACAAGTTGATACATTACTGCTCATCTCGGGCATTCTTTTACTGGCTGATTTCTACCTGATCGGCGCCGTACGGGCAGGCCTGAAAAAATGGAAATTCGTACATAAACCCGCATTTATCCGGTTGTATTGGGGCTTTTCGATCCTGCTTATCTGCGGCATTATGATCAGCGTTTTTGCACGTGCAGGGTTAGGCTTCCGCTCCGTGTTCCTAGCAGCATTTTTCCTGCAACTGCTCGGCAAGCTTTTTTTCCTGCCTTTCGTGATTACGGATGATACCAGGAGGCTGATCATTTGGTTCAAAAGGAAACGGAATAACAAAATATCAATCCCTGCTAAAACGGAGTCGAATCCGAATGCGATACCCCGATCCGAATTCCTGATGAAAGCCGGCCTGCTGGCTGGATCGGTTCCCCTTGCGGCGCTCACCTACGGCACTATTTCGGGTGTTTATGATTACCGCATCAAACATCAAAAGCTATATCTGCCCAACCTGCCAAAAGCATTTGACGGCATTCGCCTGGGGCAGATATCGGATATTCATTCGGGCAGCTTCTATAACAAAAAAGCGGTTGCTGGCGGTGTGGAAATGCTGTTGAAGGAAAAGCCCGATTTCATCTTCTTCACCGGCGACCTGGTCAATGAACGTACCAGCGAAATGCGCGATTACCAAGATATCTTCACCAAAATAAAAGCGCCGCTCGGCGTTTATTCTTCATTGGGCAATCATGACTATGGCGATTACTACAATTGGGATAGCTGGGAAGACCGGCGGAGGAATTTCGAGGATATGATCCAAACCCATAAGAACCTGGGCTGGGACCTGCTGAGAAACGAGAACCGCCGCCTGAAAGTAGGCGGCGAGGAGATCGGCATACTGGGTGTTGAGAACTGGGGTACGATCAGCCGTTTCGGGAAGCGCGGCCGGCTCGACCTTGCGGTTAAAAATACGGATGATCTGCCGGTAAAATTACTGCTTTCGCACGATCCCTCGCACTGGCGGGCAAAGGTGCTGGACTATCCCGATATTGACGTCATGTTTGCCGGCCACACCCACGGCATGCAGTTCGGCATACGCACCAAACAATTCCAGTGGAGCCCGATACAATACATTTATAACGAATGGGCCGGTTTATACCGCGAACGCAACCAGCAATTGTACGTCAACGTAGGCTACGGTTTCCTCGGTTATCCGGGCAGGGTTGGAATATTGCCCGAGATTACGATATTTGAACTGAAAGCCTCACCCGACCCTTCACTGCAAAAAGGGGCTTAAACGAGGCGGCTTGCCATTTTTTCATTTGTTCAATGAGGAAACTCTTACAGCCCGCCCTTGACTTTTTGCTTTTCAGCAATGTTTTCATGTCATTGTGCGCGGTTGCCCAGGGGCTGCTTACCTTTTATCTCATAGGTTCCCGGCCCGTATTTACGGTTCTCGGAATGCTTTTTGTTTCGACGCTCGCCATCTACAACTTCAGCATACTGATCAGCAAACCCAAACACCCCGAAGAATCATCGCATAAACGCATACGATGGTTTTTCTCACACTACAGGCTTATGGTTACGCTCACCATCGTGTCGATGCTCTGTATCATTCCTTTGTTCCTGCTGATATCGGGCGAGTCGAAAATATTGCTTATTTTCCTCGGTGTGCTCTCTTTCTGCTATGGCCTTCCCCTGTTCACCATGGGCGACAGGAAATTCGGCCTTC
>DASZWG010000223.1:0-3653 GCA_035546675.1 Mucilaginibacter sp.
TGGATGGGATTAAAGCCGGGGGGCGCAATCGCACAGGTTTATTAACCTGAACACTTGTGACTTAATAAAAAATACCCGTAACTTTATGCATACCTCAAAAAATTATAAACCATGGAAAATCTGCATCAGGATGAGACGGCACCCCTGACGGGCCTCGACCAGTGGGAAGAAGATGTGCTGCAACGCTATCCCGAACCCGGCCAGCCGGCAAAAGAGAAAGACGGGTTCAGAAATTATGACCTGCCCGAAGATAATGGCGTACGAGAGTTTTACCGGCTGAACCATAAATACCAGACCTACGGCAACGTGCGGGCCAAGAAAGCTAATTTCCTGAAGTTCGATAAAAAGGAAATGCCCTGGTGGGATGCGCTGGAATACCTGAATACCCTGGTGGATGATTCGGATCCCGATACCTCGCTCGACCAGTTGCAGCACCTGCTGCAAACCGCCGAAGCAATACGCGCCAACGGCCACCCCGACTGGTTCGTGCTGACCGGGTTTATCCACGACCTGGGAAAAGTGCTGTGCCTGTTCGGCGAACCGCAATGGAATGTGGTAGGCGATACTTTCCCGGTAGGATGTAAATTTTCAGACAAGATCGTCTATTCCGAATATTTTGCTGCCAACCCCGACTCGCATGATGAGCGTTACAATACCCGGTATGGCGTTTACTCGCCGCATTGCGGGCTCGATAACGTGCAGATGTCGTGGGGGCATGATGAATACATGTACCAGATCTGCAAGGATCATTTACCCGAAGAAGCACTGTACATGATACGCTATCACTCGTTTTATTCGCAGCACCGCGAACATGAGTATGATCATTTGCTGAATGACCACGACCAGGAGATGTTCAAATGGGTAGATAAGTTCAATCCGTACGACCTGTATTCGAAAAGCGATAAACCGCCGGTAGTATCCGAATTAAAGCCCTATTACGAGGACCTGATCGCGAAGTATTTACCGAAGACGGTAAAATTATAACGGATCATTATCGCATAAGCCTGCTTAACTGCGTGGCATCACAACCGGGTTTTATAGCTATAACTGAAAACAGCCATTACACATATTGCAGGGCAAAATTGATGAAGTTGCTCGTCAGGCCGAAGTCTTCTGTTCCTTTACGGCGAATGAAGTAAAAATCGCGTGTAATTTTCAGATCCTCTACCGGAACCTCAACGAGGTCGCCGTCGGCTAACTCGCGGGTAATGGACGGACGCGGCATAAAACCCAGGCACTGATCGGCCAGCAGGAAATTTTTCAAAGCCTCCGTCCCGCCGAGGCGTATCTTCACATTCAGGTCGGCAGGCTTGATGTGGTGATCGGCGAGAGATTTCAGCAGGGCATTCAAGGTGCCCGAGCCGCGCTCGCGCAAGGCCACCGGGGTTTTCAAAAGCTGTTTCAGCGTCAGCGATTTTCCGGCAAGCGGACTTTTGGCCGAACAAACGGGTATCACCTCGTCGCTCATAAAAGGTTTGTAAGAAACCGTGGTCAGTTTATTGTCTACCTCTATGATACCGAGATCGACCTCATGGTTGAGCAAAGCATTGAGGATATACTCCGAATTGCGGTTCACCAACTGCACATGCACATTAGCATATTCGTGCTGGAAGCCCGAAAGTATGGGCGGCAGGATATACAGGGCGATGGTAGTGCTCGCCCCAAGGCGCAAATGCCCCGCCGCCTGCGACAGGTTGCTCAATACCGACAGGTCGTATTCGATCTTGCGCTCGATGTCCTTCGCCTGCAGCAGGTATTCATTCAGTTTTTTACCCGCTTCGGTGAGCAGGATACTGTTACCCTTGCGCTCGAACAGGGCAACCTTATACTGATCTTCCAGCGCCCTGATATGCTTACTGATGGCCGGCTGCGTCACAAACAGCACCTGCGCCGCCTTGGAGAAACTCAGGTTAGCAGCCACTTCCATAAACACGCGGTGGGCGAAAGAGATCATATTTTCTGGTTGTCATTGCGAGGAGCCTGGCGACGAAGCAATCTCTTGGCTATACAAAACGACGAGATTGCCGCGTCCCGATTCATCGGGACTCACAATGGCAAGTTTATTAAAAAAATAGGGGATAACAGGAATTGATTAATTCTTTACCCGCTCAAAATACCGGCCAGTGAATTTGTAGAGGATAAATTTGTTAGTCATCTGATAATTCCAGTTGACTACAGGGAGATAAATTGTATTTGTAGCGTTGCTAAAGTGGATTTGGGGTAACTTACTATAAGTTTTTTCACATATTTTGCTAAAATCAACCTCATAAGATATACCGCTATGTAAGCCAGAACTAGTCCTGATTATTTTTGCCGCAACTAATTTGCTGCCCTCAATTGTAAAAACTGTTATTCCAAAAGCACTGTATCTCGAAGATTCAACAAATAAATAGTTTGTCAGATAATATGTTCCACCTTTGGCCTCAAATGTGTTTATTTTATTATACGATGGCCCAAAGTCACCTTCTGATTGAGGAGTATCAATTACCGCCATAGTTCTTACTCCGGTCTTATACTGCATTACATTCTCAAAAAAGTGCATTGTACCACCAGTTTCTTTATCCCATGAATAGATGCGAAATAAACCATCCGCTGAAGTTGAAATACTTAAATATCGTTTTCTTATTGAATCAAATGGGTATGTTATGGTAGATGGATATTTTTCTGCATAATTCTTAAGCTTTCTTGCAAAAAAATCATTTGCATTTTCCAGAGAATCATTAGCGGCAAGATCTGCATTAGCAGTTGTATCATTGGCCCTTTGATACCAATAATCGATCTTTTTAAATGACCTCAAAAGATCAGCTTCGATTTGCTGCGGCGTTTGTGCTAAAAGTGATGAAGCTGTTAAGCAGGAAAATACAGTGAGGCGAAAGTTCAGGCATTTCATAAAATAAAAATAGGGATAATCTCCTGATCGTCCCTATTTTATCTTTTAGCCCCACCTAAATCCTCCCCGGTAGGGAGGACCTGATAAAAGGCTTTAATATTATTTAAAATCTCCCCTACCGGGGGAGACTTAGAGGGGGGCTGAGGGGCTTATGCTTCTACCGCCTGCCCGATCAAATGACTGGCAACTAAGTATTCGGCTATCTGTACCGCGTTGGTGGCAGCGCCTTTGCGCAGGTTGTCCGACACGATCCAGCAGTTCAACGTATTCGGCTGACTTTCGTCGCGGCGGATACGGCCAACAAAAACTTCGTCCTTTTCATGTGCGTCCAGCGGCATCGGGTATTTCAGGTTGGCAACATCGTCAACCACGGCCACGCCCGGCGCTTCGGACAGGATACTTCTTACCTCATCCAGGTCAAAATCTTTTTCAAATTCGATATTTACCGACTCCGAGTGACCGCCGATAACCGGTATACGCACCGTAGTGGCCGTAACGCGAATGCTGTCGTCGCCCATGATCTTCCGGGTCTCGTTCACCATCTTCATTTCCTCTTTGGTGTAACCGTTATCCAGGAAAACGTCGATATGCGGCAATACGTTCAGGTCGATCTGGTAAGGATACGCTTTTGTCCCTTCAACACCTTTACGCTCGTTAAAAAGCTGGTCAACAGCCTTTACACCCGTGCCGGTTACCGACTGGTAAGTGGATACCACGATCCTTTTAATCTTATATTTATCGTGCAGTGGCTTCAGGGCTACCA
>DASZWG010000224.1:0-4608 GCA_035546675.1 Mucilaginibacter sp.
GATTCAGAACCCTTTAAATTTCGTGAACAATTTTTCGGATGTGAATACCGAATTACTTGACGATATGCAGGAGGAGATTGAAAAAGGCGACCTTGAAGAAGTAAAAGCGATAGCCATTGATCTAAAGGAAAATGAAAAAAAGATCAACATGCACGGCAAACGTGCCGACGCCATTGTAAAAGGCATGCTGCAGCATAGCCGTACTTCTTCCGGGCAGAAAGAACCGACCGACCTGAATGCTCTTGCAGATGAATACTTAAGATTGGCATATCATGGATTACGGGCAAAGGACAAGGAATTCAATGCAGACCTCGTAACGCATTTCGATGAAAAGCTGCCCAAAGTAAACGTCATTCCGCAGGATATTGGCCGCGTACTGCTGAACCTGTTCAATAATGCTTTTTATGCAGTGCAGCAAAAAGCAAAAATGGCAGGCCCGGAATATAAACCGACGGTTGAGATTTCAACTTTTACCCCCCCCTCAGGGGGCTTGGGGGTATCGGTAAAAGATAACGGTCCAGGAATCCCTGAGACGATTAAAGACAAGATTATGCAACCATTCTTCACCACCAAACCTACGGGCGAGGGTACCGGGCTGGGTCTGTCTTTGAGCTATGATATCGTGGTGAAAGGACATGGCGGCAAAATAGACTTAGACACGCGGGAGGGTCAACACTCAGTTTTCACTATTACATTACCCTTGTCATGAACAAATTTATATTGTTTATACTTCTCTTCTGCTTTTCGGCAGCTTACGGGCAATCGGCTGATAGCGGAGATTTTAAGCTTGGACAACTCCCGGCAAACGTTACTAACCAATGGAAATTTCATGCAGGCGATAATCCGGCCTGGGCAGACACCGCATTCGATGACCATAATTGGCAGCATATCGATGCCTCAAAAGAGTATCATTTTTTGCCCCGGGTGGCGAAGGCCCAGATCGGTTGGTTTCGGCTTACTTTGGACGTTTCGCCGGCGCTGCGAAAAAAAGCAGTGGCATTGGTCGTTAAGCAGCATGGAGCGGCGGAAGTGTATTTTAATGGAGTACTGATCCGTACAATGGGCCGGGTAAGCAAAGATTATCAAAACGAGCGAACCCGGTCTTCCTCTGCCGATCCGCTTACCTTGCAACTCACCAACGCGCCGAAACAATATATCGCGATCAGGTATTCGTTTAGCAGATCTAACCTGGTTATCGGCTATGGCAGCCCGGTTATACGGGCTTCGTTTAGCCAGGTTGATAATGCCTGGGATAATTTTTTTCTCCAGGTAGATTATTACACTACCCGTGCCTGGGTATCAGGCGGCTTTATGCTGCTATGCCTGTTACAACTGGCAATCTATTTATTTAACCGCGAACGTAAGGTAAATCTTTACCTTTCGCTTTATGCATTGATGCAAATGATCACGCTGGCCAACGGGCTTTTGACCCCGATGGTGCGCAGCGACGGCTGGTATACTTTTTTTGACCTTGCCATATTTAACGTAGCCGCGCCGCTGGATTTTGTTTTCCTGATGATGATGACCTATGCTTTTTTTGGCTATAAAAGAGGGCGCTGGTTTATGGTACTGTCCGCGTTGTCGTTACCGGTCATTATCATTCAGTTCATTGCTGATAATGCTGCTAATGAACATGTACTTGCGATTTATAATGTTGTGATATACCTGACAATTATAGCGGTTTCGGCTAAGGCCATCCGCGAAAAAAAGGCAGGGTCCGTATTTTTCCTGGCCGGCATTATTGTGTCTCTTATATTCTTTACGCTGTTCAGTTTCGGTGACTATATTATAGCCCAGCCTTATTTGCTGGTATCATTTGAGGTTGCCCTGGCCTTTATAACACCCGCCATTATCCTTTCGGTATTGCTGGCGCGTGAGTTTGCGCAAAACCTTATTTCACTCCGCCTAAGACTTGCCGAAGTAGAAGTATTATCGGCCCAAAACCTTCAGCAGGAAGCAGAAAAGCAGCAAATACTTTCGAAGCAAAATGAAATACTCGAACAGAAAGTAGCAGAACGAACCGCTGAACTAAACCAATCACTGATCAATTTAAAAGCAACCCAAACCCAATTGATCCAGTCCGAAAAAATGGCTTCGCTGGGTGAACTGACCGCCGGCATCGCCCACGAGATACAAAACCCGCTCAACTTCGTCAATAACTTTTCGGAAGTAAGTGCCGAACTCGTCGATGAAATGGATGAAGAACTGGATAAGGGTGACGTAACGGAAGCAAAAGCGATCGCGAGCGATATTAAAGATAACCTGGAAAAGATACGACATCACGGAAAACGTGCCGATGCGATAGTAAAAGGGATGCTGCAGCATAGCCGGGCATCATCAGGCCAGAAAGAACCGACCGACCTGAATGCATTGGCCGATGAGTACCTTCGACTGGCCTATCACGGGTTACGGGCAAAGGACAAGGAATTCAATGCAGACCTCGTAATGCATTTCGATGAAAAGCTGCCCAAAGCCGATGTAGTTGCACAGGACATCGGCCGTGTGCTGCTCAACCTTTTTAACAACGCTTTTTACGCGGTGAATCAAAAAGCTAAGACTGCCGGGCCGGATTATAAACCTACTGTTGAGGTATCGACTTTTACTCCCCCTTCAGGGGGCTGGGGGGTCTCGGTAAAAGATAATGGCAGCGGCATACCCGACGCGGTTAAAGATAAAATCATGCAACCCTTTTTTACTACCAAACCTACGGGCGAGGGAACGGGGTTGGGCTTATCATTAAGTTATGATATTGTAGTGAAAGGCCACGGCGGCAGCATGCAGGTAGAAAGCGCAGAGGGACAGGGTTCAGAATTTATCATTAAATTACCCATATAAACTTAAACGCGTCATCATGAAAAAAACATTTCTGTGTGCGATCATAACGGCCTTTGCGGTTTATGCTTTTGGACAACAGCATCAGGCTGAAAAGATCGAAAGGGAGTTAAAGGGACATCCGCAGCAGGACACTTTCAGGGTAAATCGTCTTGTTGAATTGTTCAGGCTGACCATGCCAACAGCTGGCCGTTTGGATACGATGGCAAATGAAGCGCTTACGATCTCGAAAAAGCTGAACTACGACGGCGGCCGGGTCGAAGGATTGCGGATGCTCGCCGTTGTCTATTACCGTAAAAACAATTTGCCCCAGGCCACGCTGTTGCTCGACCAGGCGCTGGCCATTGCAAAAACCATTAAGGACCGGACTTACCTGTCGGACGCCTACGCTTCAATGGCAAGCTTTAGCAACCTGACAGGAGATCAAAAACACGCGCTTGCTTATAGCCTTAAAGCAGAAGAAGCCGCACAAACAACACAGAATAAGATATTGATCGCACAGCGCCAGAACGGCATTTCGGGTTTATATGCCAACTCGATAGGCGACTATACTAAATCAATGGAATGGGCCATAAAGGCCGAAAAGAATGCCGATGAAGCCGGTGACCTGAATGCGCAGGCGCTAAGCTGGTCGAATATGGCAGGCATTTATACAAGTATCGGCGACCAGTCCACTTCTCTCATCTATTATCAAAAGGCCCTCGACGCCAATAAAAGGCTGGGGAACCTGAGCCTGGAATTTAACCTACTGAACCGTATCGGCGAAATGTACCGGCTTAGCGGCAGGTACCAGAAGGCGCTTGCAGCATACAAAGAAGGGCTGTCGAAAACGACATTAACGTACAACACCGAACTTACCGAAAGCAATATGGCCGATGTATACGTGCGGCTCGGCGACCTGCCCATGGCCTTTAAATACGGATTCAAATCGCTGCACGAGGCTCAAAGTATCGATGATGCAGAAGGCGAGGAATGGATAGAAGGTATCCTTGCCCGAGCCTACCTGAAACGGAATATGCCCGACAGCGCCATTTATTATGCGCAAACGGGCTACAGCAAGTCTGTCAAAACCGGCACTATAGAGTTTAAACGGGACAACAGCAAAGCTTTGGCAGACGCCTATGCCATGAAGAAGAATTATGATGACGCTTATCGATATCATCTCCTTTTTATCAGCTACCGCGACAGCATGGTGAACGCCGATGTTACCAACCAGGCCAGCCTGCTGCAATACAACTATAACCTGGCCAAAAAGCAGGCGCAGATCGTCACGCTTAGCCAGCAGAAGAAAATGCAGTATTATTTCCTGGCCGGTTCGGCGGGCATATTACTAGTTGTGGGCAGTATGGGTCTTATTCTTTTCAGGAATAACCGGCAAAAACAAAAAGCCAACCTGTTACTAAGCAAGCAGAAACGGGAAATAGAAACGCAGCGCGACCAGACCAACAAAGCATTGACCGAGTTGCAGATCACCCAAAATCAATTAGTGCAGCGCGAAAAGATGGCCTCGCTTGGCGAACTGACAGCAGGCATAGCACATGAGATACAGAACCCATTGAATTTCGTCAACAATTTTGCCGAAGTGAATATAGAACTGCTGGAAGAATTGAAAGAAGCTGACGCCAAAGGTGATAAAAAAGAGGTTAGTGTGCTGGCGAACGACCTGGCACAAAACCTCGAAAAGATACGGCAGCATGGCAAACGCGCGGATGGCATCGTAAAAGGCATGCTGCAGCACAGCAGGGCAAGCACGGGACAAAAGGAACCGACCGATCT